>LKMS01000067.1 GCA_001563965.1 Haloferacaceae archaeon PL-Br10_E2g29
CTCGCCCAACACGGGCTCGACAAGTGGGGCCACCACGGCAAGATATCGGCGATGGGCGTTTCCCGAACGGAACTTCCGTCGTGGGATGACATCCAGCTCCAGACCGCCCAGCTGGCGACGACGCCGCTGGCCGACGACGTCGCGGTCGACACCACCCTCACTATCGGCCCCGGAGCCGACTCACCACTGACACTCGACATTCCGATCTTCGTCAGCGACATGAGTTTCGGCGCGCTTTCGGAGGAGGCCAAGATTGCTCTCGCAAAGGGGGCCGAACAGGCCGGCACCGGCATCGGCTCAGGCGAAGGCGGGATGCTTCCTGAAGAACAGGAGGCCAACAGCAAATACTTCTACGAACTCGCCAGCGGGAAGTTCGGCTGGGATACTGAACACCTCTCGAAGATTCAGGCGTTCCATTTCAAGGGCGGCCAGGGCGCGAAAACCGGCACCGGCGGCCACCTCCCCGGCGAGAAAGTCCAGGGCAAGATCGCCGAGGTCCGAGATCTCGAACCGGGCACCGACGCGGTGAGTCCCTCGCGATTCCCCGACCTCGAAACGCCGGAGGATTTCGCACGGATGGCCGAAACCGTCCGCGAACACGGCGACGGGATTCCGATCGGCTTCAAGCTCTCGGCCCAACACGTCGAAGACGACATCGACTTCGCCCTTGAGGCGGGTGCGGACTACATCATCATAGACGGTCGCGGCGGCGGCACCGGTGCGGCTCCCGACGTATTCAAAAAGAACATCTCGGTGCCGACGATGGCTGCCGTCGCACGAGCCCGTCGACAGCTCGACGACCGCGGAGCCGACGAGGTGACGCTGATCGCCACCGGCGGGCTGCGGACCGAGTCGGACTTCATCAAGGCGATGGCGCTCGGTGCGGATGGCGTTGCGGTTGCAAACAGCGCGATTCAGGCGATCGGCTGTCTGGGAATGCGCGCCTGTGACTCCAACAACTGCCCGGTTGGGATCGCGACACAGAAGGAAGATCTCCGCTCGCGGCTCATGATCGAGCAGGCCGCAGACAACCTCGAACGCTTTTTTGAGGCGACCACGGAGCTGATGAAAATCATGGCCCGTGCCTGCGGGCACGACTCGCTGAGCGGATTCGAGCAGCGTGATCTCGTCACGTGGAAATCGGATATGGCGGAGCTGACCGGCATCGAGTACGCCGGCAACAAAGTGGTCTCGGTCTCCTCGGACGGCGGCTTTGGCCAGTATCTGAGCGAGCTTACGACCGCGGTCAAATACGAGATGGACATCACCCACGTCCTGCTCAACGACGACGAACTCGGCAAGATCTCCAAAGAACAGCGCGAAGGCGGCTGGGACGTTTGGGAGACGGATCTTGTCAACCCTGATTTCGCCGCCTTTGCGGCAAACTGTGGCGCACATGGCCAGCAGGTCGTCGAACCCGAGCAGGCCGACAGTGCGCTCCGCACAGCACTCGGCTTTGACGGGCCCGCAGTGGTCGAGATTCTGACCGACTCTGATCCCGTCTGAGGGCCACTCATTTCGCTCTCGCGTGGCGGGAGCGCAGACGGCTCACTGCGGTGTCGGTGCCGACCAGTCGCTCCCGGCGACGACTACACGCTGACCGGTTATCTCTATCGCGACGGGTGTCGGTCTCCGGAACGGCGAGCGTCGGCTTCGGATCGGTTCTCACAATGGCGACGGTTACGCGCTCGAATAAAACGAGTCGGGATCGTGGTCGTCCTGCCAGGCGAAGGCGAACAGTCGACGGGCCGAAACCCGCGAGAGCTGTCGACCGTCGTCGCTCTCGGCGGTTGGCAGGATCCAGACGGTGTCGTCTCCGCGGAGTCGCCCATCCGAATCGAGGCTGAGTTCGAATCCAGGATCTTCGAACGCGTGGAGTCCATCGTCGGTTGCGACGACGACCACCGTCTGGTCGCCCACAGTCGATACGAGCATGCCGCCCGCCGCCTCGATGGCTGGTAGTGGAAACCCGACCGCCGCCTCGCCGCACTCGACGCCGAGCACGACCGTTTTCGGCTCGATATCCTCGCGGTTCCACTCCCGACTCGGACCACTGCCTCGCATCGGGCCGAGACCGAACCCCTCGCTCTCGACGTAGGCCTCGTAGGGAGTCGAATCGTAGTTTCTGGCTTTCGCCGATCCGTCCGATTCGGGCTGAAGCAACAGCCCATCCGGATACGCCTCGCGGAACGCCCCGACCGAGAGCATCGGGGCGGGCACAACGTCCAGCATCGCCCCGTCGAGTTCGCCCGCAAAACAACGACCCGTCGACTGTTTCCACTCCGAGTTGGTCTGACGGTCGTACAGCACGAGATCATCGTCCGCGAGTTTTCCCGAGACACCGAACGTGAGCGGCTGGCTGTCGACAACCGCCTCGTAGACGACTGCGCTGCCACAGATCGGACACCACGTGACCGCAATTGGTCGGCCGTCGACCGCGTCGTTGACGATTTCGTGGTAGTTGAGAATTCGAACCGGGTAGCCACGAGGTGGGTCGGTCTCGACGAGCACCACCTCGTCGCTGTCGTCGCCGTCGTAGGCTGATCCGAACGAGGGGTCGTCAATGCTGGCGATTGCGTCGCGCGGCAGCACGGATTCGATATGCATGAGATCGATTACTGGCTGTACAGCGGGCAGACAGTTAAAAACAAGCCGCGTGGGTATGGGTGACGCCACTGCGTTCTCGTCGCGGCGAAAGCGCTCAACGGAAAACCCGACTGAGCGGAGGCCGACCCACGGCGGGACTACATCATGTCGTCGCGGAGTGTCATGATGAGTCCGCTCCCGAGCATGAGTAGTGCGATGGCGACCATACCGGCGTCGGTGCCCATTGCGGCGTCGGCTGTGGCACCGTCCATACTGCTCATCGTTCCCATCCCATCCATGTCGTCCATGCCGGTCGAATCGTCCATACCCATCGTCATCCCCGTGCCGGCTGACATCAGTGCCTGGTTGCCCCCCATCAAAAGCGAGTAGCCGATCATCAGCGGACCACTCGCAGACCCGATGCGAGCGGCCGCCGGAGTAAACAGTACGAGGCCGTGCAGGGTGACGACCGAACCGAGCGCGAGCATTCCCCAGGCGGCGGTCGTCATCGCCGAACCGGTCACAGCCAGATACACCGAGTAGCTCCCGGAGACAACGCCGATGAGCCCACCGTACAGCTGCATCGTCGACACCGACCCGTTCGAATCCATATCTTTGAGTTCGTCGGGGAGAAAAAATAGGTGCGGTGAGCGATAGGTAACCTACTCGGCGGGTGCGAGGCCGAACGGTTCGCCGCGGGCGTGGCTCTCGACGAGCAGGATGTACATCGCCTGGCTCCACTGGAGATTCGAGTTCCACGCAACCGTGCCATCGCCGTCAACGCGCTCGGGCAACAGGTCTGCTGTCGTCGTCCACTCGGTCGATTCCGTGAGGTGTTTTTCCACCGCGTTCTCGTCGACCCCGGTCTGCCACCTGACCATGTCGGCGTACGCCTCACACAGCGGCCAGCCACCGTCTTCGGGCCGGCCGGTCGGCGTGTAGCGGTCGCCGGGGTACCGGCCGAGACACGGGGTGTCGACGGCGCGCCATCGGGTATCGTCGGCCAACTCGACCGTCGAGATCAGTTCCTCGTCATCGGCCGAGAGAACGTTCCAGGGCCAGTAAGCCATGAACGCCGCCGCGTCGGGTCGCTGGTCGGGACTGGGTCCGGAGCCACCCTCCGGCTTGTCGGCAGTCACGTAGTGATCGCCGTACGGGGTGTTGGTCTTGAAACAGTAGGTCGCGAAGTTCGATGCCCACGTGTTGGCGGTTTCGCGACACTGGTCGGCAAATTCGGATTCGTTCTTTTTGTCGGCCATTTCGGCCATACACCGAAGGCCGGCAATCGCCGCGGCCGACCCCTCGGTGGTGTGACCCCACACCTCCTCCCACGGATCCTGATGTGGTTTCGGAAAGCCCCAGCCGTTGTCCCAGTCGAGCAGAAACGCGGCGGCGCGTTTCGACATTTTGTAGTGGTCGTCGAGAAAGCCATCGCCGTCGGTTTCGGACCACAACAACCAGTGGGCGTAGATGGGCCCGCCGACCTGATCCAACTGGAGTGCCCGCCAGTGCGATTCGCCGGTGGTGTAGTAGTTCTGCCACCACGTCCCACGGCGGTCGATGCCGCGGTCGTCGTACATCTCCTCGGTGATCTGGGTTCTATCGAGCCAGTTGACCGCGAGCGCGGCCTCGTCAGTTGCGCCCGCCGCCAATAACGCCTGGACGATGATCACCTGATCGCGGGGCCAGATGAACTTGTAGGTCATGTCGTGGGGTTTGAACGCGCCCGCGATGGTGGCACAACAGCCGTCTTGGGCGGTTTTGATGCTCGTCATCGACCGATCATACAGCGCGTCAATCGTTTCGTCACCGGTCGGTGCGGTCGTCACGGTCTCGTGCCACTCCTCCCACGCGTCGACGAACGCGTCTTTTTCGGCCTCATAGCCCGCGTCGAGGGCCTCACGAGCGTGTGTGACCGCCGCCTGCTCGCTTTTGCCGAAGCCGACGGCGGTGAGCCATTCGACCGTGTTGCGGTCGGCGTTGCTGTCTGCGTCGCCAGCGCTGTCGACGGATGGGTCACAGTGGATCCCAAACCCGATATCGAGGTCACCGGTCGCCGTTTCATTCGCATCGATCCAGCCGTTGTTCTGCTCGTAGATTTCGGTCCACGTGCTCCGGTCGGGGCCGTCTGATACCCCCGCGATGCCGATCCGGTGGCCGTCAAACCGGCGCTCGCCGTCGCGTTCTTGGGCGAACGCGATGTACCGGTAATCGTCATCGTCGTGGGCGACGATGACATCGCAGTCGTCCTCGTGGCGGACGGTTGCGGTCTGCTCGGCCTCGTGGTGTTCGTGGTCGTGGGCCGTAATCCCGAGTTTCGATACCGTGAATATCGTCCGCTCGCGGTCGTCGGCGAAGTCGGCCGTGTTCCGGATGAGCAGTCCCGGGCGCTCGATACTCGCAATCGCCTGCTGGCTGATTGTTGCCTCGGTGCCATCGGTAAACCGAAGTTGGTTCGTGAGGTCGAGTTCGGGAACCTGGTTCGACTGCCAGTCAACATCGCTCGTGGTCGCATCGTTTCGACAGTCGAGCGTCTGGCCGAGACGGCGGTCCCACACGAGCGTATGGAGGTTGTAGAACAGCTCGATATCCGAGCGGAACGCCGAGGTCTCTTCGATGAGTGCGCCGTTCCACTCCGTGCGGGGATTGTCGGCGTAGCTGTTTGCGGTGACCATCGTGTGCTGGCTGTCGCCTGTTGGGGTGCTCATGAGGGCATCCTTGTCGCTGGCAACGTGGAAGGCGGCGGGTGGTTCGTCCATACCGGTTTGACGCGGTGGCTACACAATAGGATGCCGATTTCGTGCAATATGTGCACATACATCACGCATAAATCCGCGAGAAAGGGGTACTGCGACAGCGTTGCGCTGCCATTGGCTTCCTCTCGACAGGTAGGTCGTCGACAACGCTTCCGCCGAAATCGAACGAATCAGGTATGAATGAGGTCGCGAACCCGCTCGTAGTACTCGCCGAACTCGGGGTCAGCCCGCGAGCGAGGTCGGACGAGATCGATCTCGACGATTCCGCGGATCGAGCCGGGGTTTCTTCCCATCACGACAACGCGGTCGGCGAGTTTGACCGCCTCTTCAACATCGTGAGTGACGAACAGCACCGTTTTGTTGGTCTCGCGCCAGATATCGATCAGTTCGTCCTGGAGCATCTCACGGGTCTGGGCGTCGACCGCGCCGAACGGTTCGTCCATCAACAGCAGCGAGGGATCGATGGCGAGCGCTCGCGCCAGCGCCACGCGCTGTTTCATCCCACCCGACAGCTCCTTGGGGTAGCTGTCTTCGAACCCCTCTAGCCCAACGAGATCGATGAGCTGTTGAACGCGCTGGCTGCGTTCGTCTTTCGGGACGTTCGCCTTTTTCAGGCCGAACGCGACGTTCTCTCGAACCGTCTGCCACGGAAACAGATGGTACTCCTGAAAAACGATCCCCATATCCGTGTTCGGTTTCGTCACTGTCGACCCGTTGAGAATGACTTCGCCGCTGGTGGGGGGTTCGAGGCCGGCAAGAATCCGAAACAGCGTGGTTTTCCCACAGCCCGAGGGGCCGACCAGACAGATGAACTCCCCTGGACTGACCTCGAAGTTGATGTCGGCGAGCGCCTGGACCGTCCCCTGCTTGCTGTCGTACTGTTTGTCGACCTGTTCGACCCGAACCGTCGAGCCGCCAGCGTGGTTTATCGCCATACTAACACCCGTTTTTGAACCGCGCGGAACACTGTATCGACCAGCAGGAACATCAGGCTCAATACCAGAATGTAGGTAATCACGAGGTCGACCTGCAGGTTGTTCGACGCACGCAGAATGCGCCGGCCGATTCCCGGCACACCGAAGATCTCGGAAGCCACCACCAGCATCCAACAGCGACCGATCCCGGTTCGGATGCCGGTCATGATTTCGGGAGAGGCTGCCGGAATGACGACCGACCGGATCAGTTCGAGATCGCTCTGGACGCCGAGACTCCGGGCCACGTCGAGCAGATCATCCGAGACACCCTCGACGCCGCCGTAGCTGGCATAGAAGTTGATCCAAAAGGCTCCGACCGCGATAATGAACGCTGCTCCGGTATGATTAATGCCGAACCAGGCGATAGCAAAGCCGATCAGTGCCAGCGGCGGCACCGGTCGAAGCGTTCGCACGACTGGCGAGGAGATGTCGTCGAGCAGCCGACTCCAGCCGAGGGCGATTCCGGTCGCGACACCCAACAGCGTCCCGACAATGGTGCCGGGAATCCAGTGGCGAACGCTCTGGCCGAGCGCGGTGGTCATCTCACCGCTGGCAGCCTCGCTGACGAACCGCTCGGCGACTGCTAGCGGCGAGGGAAGAATGAAATCCGGCTGGAACAGCGAGGCGATCCACCAGAGCGTCACAAAAAGCGCGAGGCCACCGATGCCCAACGCTGTGCGCCTGAGATCGATGCCAAGCCAGGGGAGCTCGGTTGTCTCGGCAGCGCGTTCGAGCTCCTGTTGAATATCTGTTGCCACGTGTCGCTAGCTCCTCGACGGGGGTACGTTCGATACCACGCGTTTACAGCCCGTCGTAGATGCTGTAATCAAATATCTGTTCGGTCGACAGCTCCTCGTCGATCTGGCCGTTTTCGTGCGCGAACTGCGAGAAAATGGCGGTACCGGATTCGATCTCGCGTGGGTCGGTCACGAAGTTCGCCAGCGGGCCGTCGAGCGCCTGGCGGGCCTGATCGGCGGGCATCCCGATTCCAGATTCGACGATCTGGGCCGTCTCGTCGGGGTTGGCGTCAATAAACTCCGTTGCGCGAACGTGCTGACGGATGAAGTCGGCGGCGACCGGTTCCTCTCTGATCTCGTCGGTCATCAGTGTCACCGCCGCGGGCTGACCCGGCATGATCTCCGCAGAGGTGCGGAACGTCTGAATGTCGAAGCCTTCCTGGGCGACGCGTGTCGGCACCGGCTCCATGATCGACGCGCCGTCGACCTCCTCGTTGGCGATCGCCTGAAAGACGGCGCTCGCGCCGTTGATCTCGGTGATATCGACGTCCGACTCCGCGTCGACGCCCTCCTGTTGGAGCCAGTAGCGCAACAGCATATCCGGCACCGACCCCTGCGGGAACGTCCCGAACGTGAACCGCTCGCCGTGGTCGTCTTCCCAGACCTCGAACGCGTCGCTGCCGTGGTCGTCCCACAGCGCTTGGAGCTCTTCGTCAGCGAGAATCGCCATCGGCTCTTTGATGTTGGCGGCCGTTACTTTGGCCCGAATCCCGCGGTCGATGACGGTCATCGAGGGCACGATCCCGAACATGGCGATATCGATATCCCCGCTGGCCGAGGCCTGGACGATGGCGGGGCCGTCGTCGAACTCTTGGCCGTTGATTTCGGCGTCGATTTCGCCGAAGTAGCCCTCCGACTCCATTACGTAGTACTGGAGGTCAGGAAAGATCGGCATGTAGGCGACCGTTACGCCGTCGCTGTCGCCGTCGCCGCCGAGACAGCCCGCAAAACCGATGGCGGCTGCCGACCCCACGCCAGCGAGATATGCCCGGCGAGAACGCCCCTGAATCTGTTTCGTCATTACTGCACTAGCCGTCTCCGATGGGCAAGAGAC
>LKMS01000068.1 GCA_001563965.1 Haloferacaceae archaeon PL-Br10_E2g29
TCGACCGCGAGAGCGGCACCGCCCGCCAACGCCGACTGTTCGAGTCGGGCGGCCTCGACGCGCTGTGTGCCGACCTCGTGCTGTAGCGATTGCCACCGATTGATCCGTCCTTCACCACCCGACAGAAACCCTTTTGTTGCCGGCGAGCCGACACTAAGTACTATGAGCGAAACTCCACGTGACGACGACACGACGGATGATCAGTCAGCCGATGATGAACACACACCGACTGACGATACTGACGGAGCCGAGCCGGCCGACGCCGTCGAGGAGCCCGACAGCGAGGGCCCACGCGCCGAACTCCGCAAGACGAAAGCCCGACTCGAAGCCGAGGCCGACCGGGCGGTCTCCGAGTTCGATCAGGGCGTTGTCGACCTGCTGGCGTGGATTCTCGACACCGAAACGCGCGCGCGCATCTACGTCTACCTCCGCCAGCATCCCGACAGCACGAGCGACGAAATCGCCGACGGCACGGGCCTCTACCCAAGCACCGTCCGCGAAGCGCTTGCTGAACTCCACGACGAAGAAACCGTCGCGCGCGAAAAACGCGAAAGCGACGGCGCGGGCAACAACCCCTACGAGTATGAGGCAATCGCGCCGAGCGATCTCGTTCGTGGCGTCGTCGGGCAGGTGCAGCGTGAACTGAACACCGTGTTCAACCTCGAAGACCGGCTTCCCCGCGAGGAGAATGCCGGGCCCGTCACGATCACCATCGGTGACGACGATGGTGACGCTGACGACAGCGACTCTACCGCCGAGCGCGCTGCTGACGGCGCAGTCACCATCGAAGTCGAAGATCCCGACCGCGAGAACGATGCGACCGGCAGCGACGCGGACGAGGACGTCAATAGCGACGCTGATGACGCGGATGGCGACGAGAAAACCGACTAGCCACCGAATCACCCGTCTGCCACGGCTCGTCGCCCCCGTCGACGGACAAACGGACGTTTAAGGTTCCCCACCCCAACCGCGGAGTATGCATGTCGCGCTGGGCGGGACGTTCGACCCCGTCCACGACGGCCACCTCGCACTGTTCGAGCGGGCGTTTTCGCTCGGCGAGGTGACCGTCGGGCTCACGACCGATTCGCTTGCACCCGCAACCCGCCACACCGAGCGATACGTCCGGCCCTACGCGGACCGGAAGGCCGATCTGGCCGACGAACTCCAGCCGCTGGCCGACGAGTACGACCGCGGGTTCGAGATCCGACCGCTGGCCGAACCGACCGGCATCGCCGTCGAGCCGAAGTTCGACGCGCTCGTCGTCTCGCCCGAAACGGTCGACGGGGCCGAGCGAATCAACGAACTCCGCACGGCGGCCGGCGATGACCCGCTTTCGATCGAGGTCGTCGATCACGTGCCGGCGGCCGACGGCACGCGGATCTCCTCGACGCGGATCGTCAACGGCGAAATTGACCGCCACGGCAACCTGACGCCCGACCGATCGGGTCGCACGCAGCGCCATTCGTGAGTTGTCGTCACAGAGACGCTCACCACGTCGGCGGCTGAAATCCGGCCGCTTCGAGCAAGGGTTTCCATCGCGACTGGACGCTGAGTCGCGAGACGCCCATGGCGTCAGCAATCTCGCGCTGTGAGCGTTCCTCACCGGCAATGAGCGCGCCCGCATAGAGGCTCGCGGCGGCGACCGCCGGTTTCGACCGCTCAGCATCGGGAATATGCGTCAAAAAGAGCTCGTTGGCGCTCGAACGCGCGTCGTCGCTCACGCCAAGTGATTCGCCCGCGGCGTCGATCCGATCGAGCCAGTCCTCGTTGTCGACGCGGTCGCGGGCGCGATACATACCGGGGAGGTGTTGCGCCATCGTATTTAGTTCGTCGGCTCACGCGGTGGTGGCTCTGGGCAAGCCAGCCGCCACGGTGACAACGCAATCGGCCTCCGGATCGATACCGGGATCGTCATTTTCGACGGCGACAACGCAGTAGACCTTTTGTCGACGCCGACAGAGCAAAGGTATGGCAAAACAGCCGCATCTGCTCGTCGAGGAAGGCGACGTTCACGACCTGGCGATCATTCCCGGCGATCCGGGTCGCGTCCAGCGAATCGCCGACCAGTGTGAAACCGTCGAACCGGTGGCCGAAAACCGCGAGTACACCCTCGTCAACGCGACCTACGAGGGGCGACCGCTGACGATCTGTTCGACCGGTATCGGCTGTCCCTCCGCGGCGATCGCCATCGAAGAACTCCACGCCGTCGGCGTCGACACGGTCATCCGGTGTGGTACGACCGGTGCGCTGCAGGCCGACATCGAAATCGGCGACATGGTCGTTGCCACCGCGGCGGCCAAAGAAGAGGGAACGACCAAACGCTACGAGTCGGCGGTGTATCCGGCAACGCCGGACTACGCGGTCTTGAGCGGATTGGTTGATGCGGCGGAAGCCAATAACGAAGACGTCCATGTCGGCCCCATCGTTTCGGACGACGCGTTTTACGCCGAAAGCGACGACTACGTCGCCGACTGGGAGGCCGCCGGCCTGTTGGCGATCGAGATGGAGGCCGCCGCCGTGTTCACGCTGGCGCGGCGCAAGGGAATGCGCGCCGGCGCGATCTGTACCGTCGACGGCAACCTCGTTGCGGGGACACAGAAGGGAGCCGATGGCGACGAAGAGCTGCCCGAAAAAGCCAAAAACAACGTCGAACGGGCGATTTCGATCACGTTGTCGGCGGCGGCAGAGTTGTAATCCGCGTTGTCGGCGGCAGAGTTGTAACCGTTGCCGGCGCGACGGTTTCGAAATCAGTTCGACCGGGAATGACTCGGTTTCGACGACTACTCGATTTCCTCGCCGAGCAGCTGTTTGGAGGCGTTTTCGGCGTCGCGACCGCCGACCGCACAGTTCGCCAGCAGCCGGCCGCCGATCGTTGCCGGACTGATCACGCGGTCGGCCCCCGCCCGGCGAAGTTTGGCGACGTTTTCGCGCTGGGTCGCCGCCGCGACGATCATGATCTCGGGATTGAGCTGTCTGGCGGTTAGAATGGCGAGTGCGTCCTGGGCGTCGTTGTTCGTGGCCGTGATGACGGCGCTTGCGTTGACGATGCCGACGGTACGCAACGGGCTTTCGTCGCTGGGATCGGCGGTCAACACCGGAATATCCCGGTCGGTGAGCCGGCGGGCATCGGCCTCGTCGGCGGTGACGACCGCAAACTCGGTCTTACTGTCGATGAGATTTTCGATGATCGGTTCGGTCAGATCCCCGTAGCCGAGGATGATGACGTGGTCGTCGAGGGTGGTAAACTGGCTTTCTGTCATGCGTCCGAGGGCTTTCGAGAGTTGGGCTTCGATGGCGGGCGTCAGCAACACACCGAGGGCGACGGCGAACGCCGCCACGTTGAGCAGCAGCACCGAAATCGCAAACAGCTGTCCGAGTTCGGAGTTCGGGGCGGCGTGGATGTCGCCGTAGCCGACGGTGCTGGCGGTGACGATGGTGAAATAAAACGCGTCGGTGAGCGTGTTGATTCCGGTGAACTCGTCGCGCAGGGCGAACGAGCCGAACGTGCCGTATGACAACGCGGTCACGAGGGCGATTCCCGCCGCAAGCTGGGTTGGCGACGGCGAAAACGACCGGTCGAACCGTTTTCGGTTGTAGGCGAGTGCGGGCACCGAAATAAGCGACAGAACGACCAGGGGAACCGAAAACGGCGAGACCTGCAGGAGCCCCTGAATCGCGGTGATCGGCAGCAACACGGCCGTCGCATACCAGCCGACGCGAAACTGCTGTTTCAGCGTGTAGGCGCTTGCGAGCATCGCAAATCCGGTGAGCGTCCCGGTAAAGCCGACTGCGCGACGGATCACGTCGGGTACGAACGCGACCAACGGACTATCGACGCCGCCGGTCGTAATGTGGACGAGGCCGACGATGATCGAGAGCACGGCCACCGCGAACGTCAGGATGATTGAGGCTCTGACGGTCACCCACTCGCGAGTCCATTCCATCGCTCCACTCTGGGTGAGCGCCCTACTAATAGCCGCTGAATCGACGCGACCGGGCAACCCCCCGCGACAACGAACACTTTAACCGAGTTCCCAAGTATAGCCGACCAATGACGACGCTTCCGTTCGAGATCGTCCTCGGCATCTATCTCGGCGTGCTCACCGGCATTATTCCGGCGCTCATCGCCGGCTCGCTTGGGTTTCTGTTCAAGTACTTCACGAACGTCTCGATTCCCGGGCTCGGTGTTATCGCGCTCGCGCTCGCCATTGCGGGCGTCAACGGCGGGCTCATGGCGCTCAACGACGAAAATATCCGGAGTGCCGAAAACGCGGCCGCCATTCTCACCGCGATTATTGTCGTGCTCATGCTCTCGCTGTACGCGCACTCACAGGGCGACAAACTCGCCGCGGCGGCCCCGCGTCGGCTCACGCTTCGCTCGCTGCGAAACCGGACGTTGAACACCGACGTGATCGAGTTCGTCGGCGGCCGCAAACAGGTCAGACTCACCGTCTCTGGTGAAGTCGGCGACATCGAGGGCTACCCGTCGTTGCCGGCGGAGCTGCGCGCGGAGATCAGCGCCGGCGAGTGGCGGTTTCCGGCCGACCTCCCGCTTGGCGAACTCGAAAGTCGGTTTGCCGACCGGTTGCAGTCGGAACTCGATCTGGCCGACGTGACCGTCTCGCTCGACGCCAACGCGACCGCACGGGTTGCGGCCGCACCGCCGATGGGTCGAACATCGAAACGGGTGCCGGCGGGCAAACGCGCCGTGTCGGTGTCGGCGCTGATTCCAAGCGAAATGGCACGCGGCGAGGAAGTTCGGCTCGTTGCGGGCGAAACGACCGTGACAGGCACGCTCATCGCGGCGAAATCCGGCGGAAAATCCGACTCACCGGCGGCCGACCCGAAACCGGCGGTGGCAACCGACGGCGGCGAAACGGCTCCCGGCGACCCGCCGAAATCGACGCCAACGGCGACGACGACCGGTGGCGAGGGGCGAGTCACCGTCGTCGTCGACCGCGCGTCGGCGCGCACACTGCTGAACGCCTCGACCCCACAGGTCGTCGTGTTGTCGCGGGGAACGCGCCGGGAGTTCGAGTTGGTTTCGTTGTTGCGTCGCTCCGGCGTTCGCTTCCGGAAGGTCACCGTGACCGCCGGCGGGCCGCTCGATGGCCACACCATCGGCGAGGTGAGCGTTCGCGACACGTACAACGTCCTGATTCTGGCGGCCAAACACGAAACGTGGGCGGTCGCTCCGCGTGGCGACCAGCCGTTGTCGGCCGGTGACGCCCTCTACGTGATCGGGACGACCGAGTCGCTGTCGGCGTTCGAGGGGGTCGCCACATGAGCGATCCGAGTCGGCTGGCGCTCGCCGTACTGGCCGAGTCGCGTCCACTGCGCTCGTCGCTGGGCGAGCCGACGGCGACAGCTGAATCCGCCCTCCAGACGGGGGTGACGTTTGCGGATCCGATGACTGCGGCGGTCACGCTCGTCGTGTTCGCGCTGTTGTCATTGCTGGGCGCTGGGTCACTCGCGATCACGTATCGCTGGTACTTCAAACAGAGCGTCCCGGAGGGAATTTCGATTCTCGTCGGCGTCGCGGTCGTTGCCCTGTACATCAACACCGCGTCGCTCGGGGCCGCCGTCGGCGAGGGGGCGGTCGACCTCTTCCGACCGGGGGTTGTCTTTTTCAACATTACGGCGCTGGGCGTCGCCACGGCGGCCGCACCGGCGGGTCGACGAATCGGCGACACGCTCAGCACGCGGCTGTTCTCGGTTGCCGGGCTCAAACAGTTCGAAGGCGAAATGGGAACGGTCGTTCGCTCGGTCGGCCGCGTGACCAGCGTCACGCTTCCCGAGACGATCGAGGACATGGAGAGCTACGATCCGGTCACCGCCGAAACGAAGAACGAACTCGCCGGCAAGACGCTGGTGTTTCCCCGCCGACTCACCGTCGAACAGCTCCGAACCCGCCTCGTCGAGCGGCTCAAAGAGGACTACTCGGTCGGCTACGTCGACGTCGATCTCACCGACGAGGCCACCATCGAATATCTCGCGCTCGGGATTCGTATCGCCGGCATCGGGGCGACGCTTGCGCCGGGAACCGTCGCCGTTGCGGTTCGGGCCGATCCGCCGAACAATGCTGCGGCCGGCGACATGGTTCAGGTCTGGCGCGTCGGCGAGACGACCGAGCGCGTCGTCACCGGCGAACTCCGCGCGACTGCTGGCGACACGGCGACGCTCGCGGTCGATGAGGGCGACGCAAGCGCGCTGTCGCCGACCGAATCGTACCGCCTGCTCACCCTGCCCGCCGAACCGCGCGCCGACCGCGAGTTCGCCACCCTGCTTCGCGGCGTCGACGAGACGATGTCGATGGTGACCGTTGGTGCCAACAGCGACCTCGCGGGGTCGACGCCGCGGTCGCTGACGGCGACGGTGTTGGCGATTCGCCCCGTTGATGGGAAAATCACGGCGCTGCCCGACCGCGATCGTGGTTTTGCGGCCGGCGAGACGATTTACGTGCTCGGTCGACCCGACGTGCTTCGCCGACTCGAAGAACGGGCGGCCGCGCCGGCTGTCGATCCGGACGCCGCTGGCGATACGGATGCGTCGACGACGGCGCAGTCAGACGGCGATGGTGAGCCGACGTCCACAGCCGCTGCGACGACGGATGCGAACGCCCCTGCGGAGTCGACTACTGCTGGCGAGGCCGACACAGCCGACGAGTCGGTTGCTGACGTCGACCCAGCCGACGAGTCGAGTACGGAGGCGACAGCGTCCGAGACCTCGGGCCAAGAGCCGACCGACAGCAAACAGTCCGATACCAAATCGTAGGCAAATCGACCGACTTCGGTTGCGTGCTGCGTGCTGGCTACCCAAACTGTTTAGATGACCGATAGTACTCTTTGCGTATGGCTACTCCCGACGCTGCGAACGATCGTGTCGAAAAAGAACCGGCTGGCAGATACGTTTCCGCTGCCGTTGGTGCGTTGGCGGCGTTTTTGATCGGATGGATTCCACTCATCGGACCGATTCTTTCGGGGATTCCAGCCGGCTATCTTCGGGGAAAAACACCAAAGAAGGGGCGCTCACCGGCGGGCTCGGGAACTTCATCGCTGCGTTTCCGCTCATGGCATTTTTTCTGTTTGTTTTCGGACTGGGAACGATTGTTGGCATCGCCGAGGGGGATGTCGATGGCGTGATCGGATTGCTATTCTTGGGGCTGCTGGTGTTCCTTTCGGTTGCATACTTTGTCGCCTTCGGTGCGTTGGGCGGACTGATCGGTTCGGGCATCTCCGACCGGGGAGATCCCAACAGCTAGTGTCGTCTCCGTGTGGTGTCGCCACGACGCGTTCGGTGGACGAAATTCTCAAGCCGTCGGCGCGTCGAGAGCCGGTATGCACTGGAAGCTGTTTGCGGATCTCGCCGAGCGTGCCGGCACCCGCGAGGTCTCGGTTAGTGTCGCAGCCGACGACCCGACCGTCGCCGACGCGCTGGCGGCGCTGACCGAGATGCATCCGGCGCTCGCCGACCGACTGTTCGACGAGGGCGGGGCGGTTCGCTCGCAGTTCACGCTGTTGAAAAACGGCGAGCCGCTTCCGGCCGACAGGGGCCTCGAAACCCCGATCGAACACAGCGACGAACTCGCGGTGTTTCCACCGGTTAGCGGCGGCTGAGCGACGACGACGATGGCGGCTGAGTGACGGCGGCGCGGTCGGCGGCAAGCGGCGGATTTTTTCGTTTCTCGGCCCAACAACCTCGTATGGCAGTCCACACCGACGTTGCCCCCCGAACGCTCGGCGTCGACCTCAGACCCGAGGGCGTCGTCGTCACCTACGCCGACGGCCGCGAAACGCTCTACCGGGGCGTTCCGACGAAAGTCAGCGGCTCGCTCACCGCCAGCCCCGGCAAGGAAACCCACGTGCTCGTGACCGATCCGACCGAAACCGAGGGCGTCATGCTCTACGTCAACGATCTCAAAACCCACGACGACATCCTCGAAGACACCGGTGTCGGCCGGATTTTGCTCGATACCGACGACGAAGAGGAGGTGTTTCCCGGTGTGACCGTCAGTCGAACCGGTGGCCACCGAACGACCGTTGAGGCCGACCCTGCGGTCGCCCGCGGCCGCGTGTTCGTGTTTGTCGAGGACGACTGGGGCGAAGAGAGCTACGAGTTCGTTCCCGCCGACCAACTCGA
>LKMS01000005.1 GCA_001563965.1 Haloferacaceae archaeon PL-Br10_E2g29
CGAGCAACGGCTTCGCGGGCGATGAGTTCGCCGGTGTAGCCGTAGGCACCGTAGATGAGCAGTGAGTCCATACCGGCTGTTTTATTCGCCGGGCGAAAAAGTGTCGTCCCCGTTCCGCCGGTCGACTCTCGCCGAGCCGACTGCCGCTGTCGAAACCCGCATACGGCCGGCGATCAAACCACGACCAATGACTCGGGTGACCGTCGGCCCACGGCTGCATTTCGGCTTTTGTAACCTCTCGCTGTCGCACAGCCGACTCTACGGTGCGCTTGGCGTCGCGCTCGATGCGCCCGAACTTTCGGTTCGCGCTACCGTCGCCGACACGGTCGATGCGCCGCCGTCGATCGAGTCGCTCGTCGAGAGCGTCTGTGCGCTGCTCGGTGTTCCGGGCGCGTCGGTCGCCATCGAAACCGAGTTCCCGGCGCACGTCGGTCTCGGCAGCGGCACCCAACAGGCGCTCGCGGTCACGACGGCGGTTGCCCGCGCGCATGACCTCGCTGTCGATGTGCGGCAGCTTGCGCCGGCACTGGGCCGCGGTGGCCGATCCGGCATCGGGGTGGGAACGTTCGAACAGGGCGGGTTCATTCTTGATGCAGGGCATCCGACAACCCGGTTCACCACCGCCCGCCCCGACGACGGCGAGTGGGCCGTCCCGGCGGTCGCCGCCGCCCACCACATTCCCGACGACTGGCGGTTTCTGTTGGCCGTCCCGACCGTCGATCCCGGCCGCAGCGGGGACGAGGAGGACGAAAGCATCCGGACGGTGATCGAGGACGCCGATCCGGCGATCGCCGACCGGATTTCGGGGCTCATCACCCGACAGGTGTTGCCCGCAGTCGCCGAGGGAACCGTCGATCGGTTCGGCGAGGCGGTCGCCGAAATCGGCCGTCTCAACGGCGCGTGGTACAGCGACGAACAGGGCGGCGTCTACCGCCCGCCGGTCGGCAAACTCGTCGCCTCACTCTCGGCGGAGCCGGGCATCTATGGGGCCGGGCAGTCCTCGTGGGGGCCGACCGTCTACGGCGTGACCGACGCCGCGCACGCGGAAGCAGCACGTGAGGCGGGACGGCACGCGTTGTCGGCGGCGGGAGTCGATGGCGTGGTACGGGTGGTTTCGGGACGTAACCACGGCGCGATTATTGCTTCCGACGCGAACGACGGCCGTTCTCCGTCGCACTCGGCGTAACGGCTAAGGACTCTGGGTCAGACCGAAGTGTATGGAAAACTTCCCATTGGGCATTTCTCGGCTGGATTCGCTGCTCAACGGTGGTGTCCCGCCGGGAAGCGTCGTTTTGCTCTCCGGTGAGGCGGGTGCCGGTGCTCGTGAGTTCCTCTACACCAGTGCCGCGATGAACACGCTAGCGCACACCGACGACGACCTGTTCGACCTCTACTACGGCGATCTGGCTCCGGCGGCGTCGCTCCCGCCGGAGATTCACTACGTCTCGTTCACCGCGAACAAATCGTCGCTCGAACGCGAACTCCGGCACACGCTCGACAACGACATCGTCGACGCTGTTGCCGACGAAATCCAGTTCTGTGACCTCTCGGTCGAGTACTTTCAGACGAGTCGGATTCCACAGGACTGGTATCTCGGCCGGACGACCGACCTGCGGGATCTCAACACGCGCCGAAACGACGACTCGGTACTCAGTGCACTCGGGGAGTATCTGACGGTCAACGCCTCGGACAATCTTGTGCTGCTCGATTCGATCACCGACCTGTTGGCGGCGGTCGGCGACGATCTCGACTGGGGTGACATCACCATGCTCATCCGTGGGCTCGCCCGAGCGGCGACCCAGTGGGGTGGGCTTATTCTCGTCTTGGTCAACGAAGACACGCTGACCGAAACCCAACTCGGCCAGCTGTCGGATGCTGCAAGCGGCACGCTCGGGTTCAGCTGGGAGACCGGCGGGTCGAAACGCGCGCGTGTGATGGTCGTCCGCGAGTTCCGTGGCGTGCTCTCGCGAATCGAAGACGAGGACATTGTTCAGTTTGAGGGCGAAATTCACGAAGGTGGCTACGATCTCAGCAACGTCCGTAAGATTCGGTGAGTGTCACCCGGGTGTGAATATTTAAGTCAGTAGCCATCTTTTCGGTAACCGAAATGGCGAGCGAACAGGATCAACTTACACTGCCGACTGAGCTCGATGCGTGGCTCACCAGCCGTGTCGACGAAACAGAGCACTCGAAGTCGGCACTGTTGGCTCGTGCGGTCGCGTCCTACCGACTGCTCTCGGAGGTCGATGACGACCCGGATGCGCTCGATCGCGAACTGACGGCGCTCGAATCGGCCGGCAGCGTTGATAGCGACACCGCAGAGCGGCTCGATGCGCTCGAATCAGCCGTTGACGACCGGTTCGACGAGCTCAAAGAACGGATTATCGACGTGCTCAAAGAGACGCGCAACCGCGCACCCGAAGATCACGACCACCCCGAGTTGGCAACGCAACTCGACGAACTGTCGGCGGAGCTGTCGTCGCTCAAAACCGGCCACGAGGAGTTGACGACGACACACGAAGCGTTGCTGACGACACACGAGGCGTTCGAAGACACCGTCGATGACGAGTTGTCGGCGCTGTCGGAGCAACTCGACAGCGCCACCGACTCGTTCGAGGCGCTCGAAACGCGCTCTGATCGCCTCGCGGGTGCGGTCGTCGACCTTCGCCGACGGCTTTCGCGCACCGAACAGGAGCTGAGCGACCGCCGTGAGCTGGATTCGATACTCGGAATCGCCCACGAGGAGGGGTTGTCGAAGGCGACCTGCGAGTCGTGTCGTTCGGGCATCGAACTCGGATTGCTTCGCGCGCCGTGGTGTCCGCACTGTGAAGCACGTTTCGCGTCGATCGAGCCCCGCAGCTTCTTCCGCCGCCCGTTGTTGACTGTTGTCGACCGCCCTGCGCTCGAGGCCGGCGATCCCGCACCACCGAACAGCGACATCGCACCATCGAACAGCGACACCGCAGGGAGCGAACAAACCGATGAGTGAGAATCACTCATCCGACGACCGATTTGTCCCGGAGCCGAGCGAAGTTCAACAGGAGATTCTGGATGCCGCCGCGGCCAACCCAGCGCTGACGAATGCGGAACTCGCCAGACAAACCGACACGCGGATTTCGCTTGTTCGAGACACGCTCCGCGAGTTCGACGCTCCCGAGCGTTCCTCACAAGAGTCCGCGTCCGATGCGACCGCCTCGGCGGAGTCGCCGCCATCACAGCCGGACACGGCGACTGATTCGACCGAACCAACCGCTGTTGACGACGCCGAATTTTTTGACGAGATTGATGACCGCGTCGAAAACATCGATCCCGACGAAGCGTTCGAAACCGTCGATATTGACGAAATCGATACCGACGCGGTGTGGGAGGAACTCGTCGGTGCGGAGGCCGACGCCGCGACGTTCGATGACGATCCGACCGGCGAACTGACGGCATCGAAGGCGGCGGCCGAAGTCGGTCCACAGTCGACCGGTGATGGCGTTTCGACTGATGTCGTCGACGACGAGGTGTTCGAGAGCGACGCCGAGTCGGATTCGCCACAGGATATTTTTGCGGACGGCGAGGAGGCGCTCGTCGACAAACGCGTCTACTGCCAGCAGTGTCCGTACTTCAGTGCACCGCCAGCGGTTCACTGCGACCGTGAGGGAACGACCATCGTGGAAGTTGTTTCCGACGGGCGGTTTCGGCTGGAAAGCTGTCCGGTCGTCACCGAATATGGCCCGGACCGAAGCTACTTCCACACGGTCGAAACCCCCGAGAGCTAACTGGGTGACGCCCGACAACCACGTATGCAATTTTGCGAAGCCTGCGGTTCGATGATGGTCGCCGACGGCGACGCGATGGCTTGTACCAACGACGACTGTGCGACGACCGCCGACCGCGACACCGAACGGGCGGCCCAGTTCGTTTCGACTGAAACGCAGCACGAGGCCGAGCTTATCGAAACCGAAGAAGGCGACGAGTTCGAGGGGAAACCGACCGCGACCGACGTGGTCTGCGATGAGTGTGATGCCCGCGAGGCGTGGTATACGATCAAACAGACCGCCTCGGCCGACGAGCCGCCGACGCGCTTTTTCAAGTGCAAGCAGTGTGGCTACCGCTGGCGCGGATACAACTGAGCGGTTGTTTTGTGCGCCGAGTCGTCGTCGCGGTTCGGACGGTGTGGTCGTCCCTTACGCTCCGAAGCGCCCGCCACTGCTGACGAACGCGCCGTTTTCGCCCGCTGGCCCGTATATCAGGTTTTAAGCCCGTCGTACCCCAATAGCGGCTATGGGAATCCTTTCGCGCGCCTCCTACGTGATCCGGTCAAAACTGAATGCGATACTCAACCGGGCCGAAGATCCCGGTGAGTCGCTCGACTACTCGTACGAGAAGATGCGCGACGAGCTGCAGGACGTCAAACAGGGCATTGCCGACCTGACGACGCAAAAAAAGCGCCTCGAAATCCAAAAGCGTCGGCTCGAAGAGAACGTCGAGAAACACAACAGTCAGGCCCGTGAGGCGGTCTCGCAGGATCGAGACGATCTGGCCCGCAAGGCGCTGGAAAAAAAGAAGTCCAAGATGGCCCAGATCGAGGAGCTCGAAGAACAGATTGCGAACCTCCAGAACACCCAAGAGAACCTCGTCGAGAAGAAAAACGAGCTCCAAAACCGCATTGAGGAGTTCCGTACCAAAAAGGAGACGATGAAGGCGCGCTACGAGGCGGCCGAAGCCTCCTCGCGCGTTTCAGAAGCGCTCACTGGCGTTGGCGACGAGATGGGCGACGTGGCCCGCTCAATCGAACGCGCCGAAGAACGAACCGACGAGATGGAGGCCCGCGCCGAGGCGATGGACGAACTCCAAGACACCGGCGCGTTCGACGACGCATTGTCGGATAAGGACAGCATCGACCGCGAACTCGACGCGCTGTCGTCGGACCGCGAGGTCGAATCCGAACTCGATACGCTCAAATCCGAACTGGGAAAATCGAGCAAGAAAGATGCCGATGTCGACGCCGACGCCGAGTCAGTTGACGCCGACGTCGAGTTGGACGAGGAGGTCGACATCGAGGCTGAACTCGATGACAGCGAAATCGAAGCCGAACTCGACGAAATTCGTGACGACAAGGCCTGATTTCGCTCGCGGGTTGAGACGTTGTGGCGGGTGTTCGCCAAGCACGGTATTTTAGATGATTGCGCCGAGAGATAGCGATATGCCCAACCGAATCCTTGTTCCGCTTGACGGCTCTCCACAAGCAGAAAAAGCGCTTTCGTACGCCCGCGAGACGTTTCCCGAGGCGGCGCTCGTGCTCGTACACGTCCTGACGCCCGCCGACACCGGCATTGGTGCCGAGGGGTTGTTGATCGATGCGGCGGGCGTTGTTGAGCACCAACAGGAGGTTGCCGAGGAGTTGTTTGCGGAGGCCACTGCTCAGATTGTTGAGAGTCACTCGGTCGACACCGCGATCTTGGCGGGCAGTCCCGCGCGCGAAATCGTCCGCTACGCTGCCGACAACGATATCGATGCGATCGTGATGGGGAGCCACGGCCGCGACGGGGCCGCCCGGTTGCTGCTCGGTAGCGTTTCGGAAACCGTCGTCCGCCGGTCGCCCGTTCCGGTGACGGTCGTTCGGTGAGCGTCGTCAGCTGTTTTTGTTCACATCGGATCTGTCTATTCATCGCACTCACAACTGGACGAGTCGGGTTGTCCAAAAGTCCGCAAACGCGTGTTCGAGCGCTGCCTCGGGTTTGCCGCCCGCGTCGGTTCGCGCGGTGTGATCTGCGAGGTCAGACAGCTCCGAAAGCACCGCCCGCTCGCCGGTGAGAATCACGCGGTCGGGGTCGTGTTCGCGGCACGTTGTTTCGATTGTGACCGCACACTCGCCGAGATGATCGTCGATCTGTTGGTCACGGATTCGCTCGAAGCGTCCCTGCGAGAAGCCGCCTTTCGAGTGGTCGGATTTTACGTCGCTTTCGAACCCCTCGAAGGCGACGCGCTCGCCCTCCTCGTAGACACCGGCCGCACAGACATCCGCGCGAACGACGACGAACACGAGCCGGCCGATGGGGCGAAACCAGCCAGGATCGACGCGGAACGTGCGGCCCCACGTCACGAACGACTCGGGCATGATTGGTGGTCGAAGTCCCGCCGAAACGAGCCCCGCGTCGTCGGTGTAGTAGATGAGTGGGGCGGCCCCACGAAGCGTGAACGCACAGTCGTCGGCGGCGTCGGCGACCGTCTCGGGAAGCGGTTCGTCGCCATCGGTGACGGCCGCACTCAGCGCGCCTTCGGTGCCGCAGTCGATCGATTCGAGCCGCGCGAGCACTCTTTCGAGGCGGTCGCCTCGCAGTGTTTCGGTGCCACGCGGCGCTCTGCCGGCCTCGGTGTCGCGTTCGCTGCGGGCGACGCGGTCTTCGAGTTCGGCGATTTTGTCTTCGAGCCGGTTGATCTGTTCTTCGGCGGCTTGGCGGTCGCTGACGGCGTCGGCACGGCGTTCGGACTCGGCGTCGCGTTGGCGCTGGAGGTGGTGCTTGTCGTCTTCGAGTTCCTCGATACGGGCCTTGAGTTCGGCGCGTCCGAGCAGCTCATCGAGCATACCGAAAGGGGGCGGGCAACCGACTTGAATGGGTGGGTCGATTTTGCGGTCGGCAAGTGGTCGATTTCGCTGTCGACTCAGGTTCGCTTGGCCGGCCGCCAGCCCGCATACCGCAGCAGTTCCATCGCGCGGTCGCCGTTGGCCAACAACACGCGGCGGCGACTCGGCGTCGGTTCGGGGAGCATCGGTTCGGGAACTGCCAGCGTGCCGGAGGGAACGCTCGAATCGCCGCTCACGGGGAAGTGTCCCGATTCGAGCTTCATCACGAGCGGCGCGTCAAGTCGTTCGACGCCCTCGCCGTCGGTATACAGCTGGCGGTTGACCGCTTCGTGGTCGGTTTGTTGGATGACGGCGTGGTCGCCGTCGTGCGGTTCGACGTACAGTTCCCCGAGGTAGTAGCCACCGGAAAATCGTTCAAACATGCTGTCCGTGGTACGCTATCACACACCACTACATAAACGTTGTCGGAAGCGTTTATATCGGACCGCAACCCGACCGCCGTCCGCTCGTCGGATCTGCCGGTGTCGAGTGCGGCGACAGCAACGGAGACCGTGGGTACGTCAATGAAGGAGGCCGCCTCAATCAGTATGTATGCGTTGTGTTCGACTGTTCGACCAGTTGTTTGCTCGACTGTTTGACTGCTCGTCTGTTCGAACGCGTGTCGTCGAGTTAGTGCCACTCGACGTCGACCGACTCGAGAACGACGTCCTTGCGCGGTTTGTCGCGGCGGTCGGTTCGGACACTGCCGATTTTCTCGACGATATCCATCCCGTCGACGACCTGGCCGAACACCGAGTGTTTCCCGTCGAGGTGCGGAGTCGGCGCGAGGGTGATAAAGAACTGCGAGCCGTTGGTGTTGGGCCCCGAGTTGGCCATCGAGAGCGTTCCGGGTGTGTCGTGGCGCAGTTCGTCGTGGAACTCGTCGTCGAACTGGTAGCCCGGGCCACCGCGGCCGGTGCCCGTTGGGTCGCCGCCCTGAATCATGAAGTCGTCAATAATGCGGTGAAACAACACGTCCTCGTACAGCGGTTCGTTTTCGACCGTTTCGCCCGTCTCCGGATCGGTCCACTCCTTCGAGCCCGTGGCGAGGCCGATGAAGTTGCCGACGGTGTTGGGCGCGCGGTCTTCGAATAGCTCGACCTCGATCTCGCCGTGGTTCGTGTGCAGCGTCGCGGTTGGATTCGCCATGGCTGTCGATTGGTCGGCTCGGTGAAAACCTTGGCCCTCTCGCCCCGTCTCGGCCGAAAATCCGAGTTGTTTTGCGGCTGCTGGGTAATCGAGTTTTATGAGTTGGCTTCTCTCGATACTTGCACTGGGAACCGGCCTGATCGCCGGTGCGGTGTTCGCCCTGCTAAACGTCCCGATTCCAGCCCCGCCCGAACTCGCCGGTGTGATGGGAATCGTCGGTATTTTTCTTGGCTACCGTCTGGTTCAGACGCTGGATATCGGTATCGACCTGCTCGGTATGGTGGGAATCTGATTCACCCGACCGTTTTGGCCCGCCTATTTTGGTCGGCCTAAACCGCAACCCCTATATGTTTTAGGCTGGCCTAAAGACGTATGGCCGCAAACGCCCCTGTTGACTCCGAGCGCCCTCGGATACAGAAGCGCCGTCAGTTCCTCGGCCTCGCTGGAGCCGCCGTCGTCGGAACCGCTGGATTGGCCGGCTGTCTCGGCAACGGTGCTACTGGCGGCGCGGGTGGTCTGGTCGCCGACGCCGAACCACTCGGTAGCCCGGTCGACCCCTCGGGTGTCTCCTGGAGCGAACTCGGCGACCTCGAAGGCGAGATCGTCGTCTACTCCGGCCGGACGTCCGACCAGATCGACCTTATTTTCGATGAGCTGGAAAACGAGTATCCCGACCTGGAAATCAACCGCGATTACGACAGCAACGACGCACAGGTCAACAGCCTCATCCAGGAGGGCGATGCGACACCTGCCGACGTGTTTTACTCGCAGGATCCCGGCGCGCTCAACGCCGTCGTCGACGAGGGGCTGACACAGGCGCTGCCAAGCGATATCGTCGACACCGTCCAATCGAGTTGGCGGTCGCCCGACGGCTGCTGGACCGGCGTCAGCGGTCGTGTTCGAGCGGTTCTGTACAACGAAGACCGACTCGACGAGACGTCGTTCGACAGCTGGGACAACCTGCCGACCGACATCCAGTCGTATGCAACCGACGACCGCTTCGAGGGCATCATCTCGACCCGCCCGAACTCCGGGACGTTCCGCGGGTTCATCCAGGCGATGGTCGAGTTCGAAGGCGAAGACGCAACCCGCCAGTGGGTTCGTGACTTCATGGGTCAGGACCCACAGCGGTTCTCCGGCGGCAGCGATCAGGCCGCAGCAATCGAACGCGGCGGCGACGCCGATCCAATCGTCGCACTCGGCAACAGCTACTACGCCGCCCGCCTCGTCAACGAAGACCCTGACTCACCAATCCGCGTTGCATTCACCGAAGGCGACGCCGGCTCCCTGTTCAGCGTTGCTGGCGTTGCGGTCACGAACCAGGTCGACGATCCGGAACTCGTCGCCGAGTTCGTCCGTCATCTCATCGCTGTCGAGGGCCAAGAGTTCATGATGGACGACAACGGCGAGTTCCCGGTCGTCGAAGGTGTCGAGTACGTCGGCGATCTGCCTGATCCCGCCGATCTGGACTCGCCTGACTTCGATCTCAGCCAGTTCGACACCGGCCTTCAGGAGGCGAACCAACTCCTCGAAGACGAAGGAATGCTCCCCGTCTAAGCGGATCTAGGCTTCTGTTTACGATATGGTTCCCGTTGATGCAATCACATCCACGGCCTCGCAGCCATCAAACCTCCCCGCTGCCGTCAGTCGTTTCGGCCCCACGGCGATGTCAGAAGAATCAAATCGTTCGCCGCGCTACTGCCGCATCAACAGCTTTCGTCTACAATGGGATTCATTCGTTCGCTCGTCGGTCCGCGGCCCCTTGACCGAGCGCGAGGACGCATCCAGGATGCCGATCCCTGGATGTCGGCCGTCGCGCTGGTTAGTGCTGTGTTTGCCGTTCTCATCATTTCGCCGATGTTTTGGTTACTCTGGCAGGCCACGACCGTCGAGTTTGCGCGCGCGGTCGACCTCATGTTTTCGTCGGTCACCGCCCGGATCACGGTCAACAGCCTCGTGCTGATGGTGTCGGTGACGGTGGCGTCGATCTGCATTGGTGTCCCGCTCGCGCTGCTGACAACCCGAACTGATCTGCCCTACCCCCGCTTTTGGACAATTGTGGCCGCCCTCCCGCTGGTGATTCCAAGCTACATCGGGGCCATTGCGTTCGTCTCGATGTTCGGCTCTGGCGGCCAGATCGACTCCGTTTTCGGCATGACGATTCCCCGTATTCAGGGGTTGTGGGGCTCGGTGTTCATCATCACGCTGTACACGTATCCCTACGTCTTTCTGACAACGCGGGCCTCGTTGCTCTCGATGGATAGCTCGCTCGTCGATGCCGCTCGCTCGCTGAACCACAGCCCGGCCGAAGCGTTCCGCCGCGTCACCTTCCCGATTATCCGGCCCGGCATCGCGGCCGGTGCGCTGTTGGCCGCGTTGTATGCGATTTCGGATTTCGGGACGCCGGCGTTCATGCAGGCGAACGTGTTCACCAGCCGGATCTACGGCGAGTTCAACAACTTCGCTGTTGAGTACGCCGCGCTGCTCGCCCTGCAGTTGGTTGCGATTGTTGCGATCGTGCTCGTCATTGAGGCCGGAATCGGACGCGACGAGGACACCAGCGGTGGCGGTGTTAGTGGCGCGGCGCTCCAACTCGGTCGCTGGAAATGGCCCGCAATGGGGTCGATTGCGACGATCGCGATTGTCACGCTCGTGGTTCCGGTGGCGATCTTCGTTCTCTGGATGTTCCGCAGCCAGGGTCGACGGATTCCGTCTCTTGAGTTCCAGCCGATGTTCGCGCTCAACTCGGTGTATCTCGCCGCCCTCGCCGCGCTCGTTGCGTGTGTGGTCGCGCTTCCCGTCGCGTACTATTCGGGCCGGACGAACTCACTGATCTCTCGCATCCTCGAACGGGCGACCTACGTCGGTTTCGCCGTTCCCGGCGTCGTGATCGGCCTTGCGCTGGTGTTTCTCGGCACCCGCACGTTCCCGTCGATCTATCGACAGGGCGTCTGGCTGCTCGTGTTCGGCTACGTCGTGCGCTTTCTCCCCCAGGCGGTCGGGACCGTCCGCTCGTCGGTGCTGCAGGTCGACGACGAGACGATCGAGGCGTCTCGCACGCTCAACGTCGGGCCCATCGAAACGTTCCGGCGGGTCACGCTCCCGCTGATCGCGCCCGGGATGGTTGCTGGCGCTGTGCTCGTCTTTCTGACGACGATGAAGGAGCTGCCGATGACACTGATGCTCCAGCCAATCGGGATGAACACGCTCGTCATCAACGTCTGGGAGGCCCACAACGCGCTTGCCTACCGGTATGCGGCGATTCCTTCGCTGCTGTTGATTTTCATTTCGGGACTCACGATGGTTGTCCTGCTCCGCCAAGAGGGCGGCAAAATCGGCTGAGAGGAATTAAAACGCCTGTAGCGCGTCGAGCACGGCGGCTGCGCTGCCGTCATCGACCGCGTTGCGAGCGGCATCGAGTCCCGCGTCGATCGAGTTGACGTCCTCGCGGGCGTAGATTCGCAGCGCGGCGTTGAGTGCAACCGCGTCGGCGAACTGGTCGGTGCGCTCGCCTGCGAGCACCTCCCTCGTTATCTGTGCGGAGTCGACGGCAACGTCGTCGACCGCGAGATCGTCGCTCTCAAAGTCCATGCCGTATTCGGCGGTCTGGATGTCGAAATCCTCGAACGAGTCGCTTTCGGCGTTCCACTCGGCGACTTTTGTCAGTCCCGGCCGGATGTCGTCGTAGCCCTCCATTCCCTGGAACATGATGACGCGGCCGAGGTCGAGCGACTCGCTTTCGCCGACGGTGTCGATGATTTTCTTCGCAAATGCGAGATGATAAAACGAGCCGAGATGCACGTCGCAGTCGGCGGGGTTCGCGAGCGTTTCGATCGTATTGACGAACGTGCGCACGCCCATCTGATCGCGCCGGTCGAACAGTTCGTCGATCGCGGGGTTGAATGCGGGTTGGTAGTAGAAGCCGAAGCCGGTTTCGTCGGTCATTTCGGCGCTGGTCCGCGGCGACAACTCGGTTGGGACGCCGAGTTCGTCGAGGACGTGTTTGTAGGCGTCCTGTTTCTGTGTCGGGACGCGGTCGCCCGAGTGGACGACGACGGGTGTCCCGGCGGCCGCGGCGACGATGCCCGCCGCGACGCCGAAAATGGCCGACCGTCCCTTGCCGTCGTAGTTGGCTCCGCAGTCGACGGGGTCGCAGTCGGGCGCGAAGCCGTCGACGTGTTCGCTCATCAGGTCGGTGTAGGCGGCCAACTCGGTTGGCGTGTTTCGTTTCCACCGGTTTGCGAGCCAGAACGCGCCGAGGGTGGTGTGATCGGGCGCGCCCGCGATGATCCGCTCGAAGGCTTCGCGGGCCTGCTCGCGGGTGAGGTCGTCGGCGGATTTGTGTCCGGAGCCACAGACCTCGGTCATGAGTCGTTTCAGCGGCCACTCGCCGAACTGCGTCGCCTGCGCCATGGGCGTTGTTTCGTCCGTCTCGGTCAAAAGCCTCCGGATTGGCGCAGTGCTCGCGGGATGGCTTCGCTCAGCCGACTCAACTGAACAACTGACCGACAGACGAAAAAGCCGGCCGCCCGAACGGCCAGCCATGAGCAACGAGCGGCCACGACCAAGCGAGTTCGGAACCGACGAGGCGGCGCCACCGGTCGACGAAAAACCCTACAAAATCATTTTTGAGGCGAACAAGTGCTTCGGCGCGGGTCGGTGTGCGGAGGCGTCGACCAACTGGGAACTCGACCTGCAAACGGGTGTTGCCAACCCCCAAACGTACTTTCTCGACGAGTCCGACGTCGACGAAAACATCCGTGCGGCCGAGTTGTGCCCGGCGAAAAAGGGTGACGGCGTGATCCACATCATCGATCGGCGCGAGGACCGCGAAATCGCGCCCGACCCTCACGGTGATGGCTCATTGAGTGTTGACTGGTAGACTGGGCGGCTTTGTGGTGGGCGCTGATTGCGGTGTCGACACCGAAACCCACTTTTGTCCGATGAGTGAACAGCTATTCGCGCGAGGGTGGCTGAGCCAGGCCAAAAGCGGCGGGCTTAAGACCCGCTTCCGTAGGGATCCCTGGGTTCGAATCCCAGCCCTCGCATTGGGTTACTGGTGTCGAGAATACACAGTCATAGATACGACACCGAAACCGTCCGACTAGCGGTTGAACCGCGAGAGTGACTTCGCCCGGTGTTTAATTTCCGCAGCGGCTTCCACGGTCTCCGCCTCATCGCTGTTCTCGATGAGCCCGGTTGCCAGCGCGTCAATTGCGTCGATGTCGGCTTGGTGTTGCAGTTCATCGGTGATGTCGGTGTAGATGGCAAACCCGAAGTCGTCGTCGTAAGGGATTCCACGGTACAGAAATGTTCGCGTTCCCTCCGTCGTCGTCCGGTTGACAAACGCGACGTTTGACCGACCGGCAGCGGTTCGTTCGTCGAACGTTTGGGCCTCCGACTGTGCGTCTGCGGGGACGATCAGCTCATTAAGTGGGAGGCCAACCACGCGCTTCATGTCGGGGCTGAAAATGTCGCGAAACGCGTGGTTGGCTTCGACGATAATCGGCTCGCCGTCGACGATTTCGAAGGCGACGACGGCATCTTCGATCTGGTGAAGAATGCGTTCGAACTGGAGGGGAACGGTGGGTTTGTTGTTCATTGGTACATCGGGACTCCGTTGATTGGGTGGGTGTGTTCGATCTGTGTCGTGTAGCATAACTTTTTCAGACAAATCGGTGTATGGGTTCTCTATCTGTGGCAGTTTGTCTGCCAATTTTGAATGTAACCGATCGTGCGTAACTGTTCAATGCGTAAAAGTATTTATTCATAAATATTGTTGGCTATTTTCACCGACGAGTGAGCCGTGTGTGGACTTCCGCCCGTGTCTGCGGTGTGTACGGACGGTGTCGGCGGTCATCACGAACAGCTGGTCAGGACTCGGAAGCTGTGTTGGTTTTCGTTACTGTCGCCTGCGCTGTACCTGTCGCCAGTTTCGGTCGTTTTGTGGCTTACACAACTGTCACGATCTGTGCTGGTGTTCCGCGTTCGGTCTTTACACCCCTTGCGTCGACCGATACGCTCAACACGATCCTCGGTGAATACACCTCCGTGAGATGAGCATCGACCGGTCGGCCGTGAGCGACCTCGCTGGGCTTTCCGTAGCCACAGTCGACGGTATTTTTTCTGCGTGCGATGCCGCGCTGTTGTTGTTCGACGCTGAGGGCGTGTTGCTGGCACTCAGTGAGGGTGCGCGCTCGCGCTACGGCCATGCCGACGATCCGCCGCTGACTGACGGTGGCACGGTGCTCGACCTTCCCGAACCCGCCACGATCAGCGCCGATCGACTGTCCCGTGCGGCCGACGGCGACCCACAGGAGTTCGTTCGGCAGTTCGAGACCGCCGACGGCGAGACGGTGGCCGAAACGGTCTCGCTGCAACCGCTCCCGGTCGAGTCCTCCTGCGTACTGGTGACGATCAGCGACGCCGATCCCGAAGATGCCGCTGCCACCGACAACGGTACCGCCGACGCCGACCCCGACCCCGATGCCGCTGCCACCGACAACGGTACCGCCGACGCCGACCTCCGGCCGTTCAAACAGGCGGTCGCCAACACCGCTCACGTGGTGTACATCACCGACGCCGACGGCACGATCGAGTACGTCAACCCCGCATTCGAGGCGGCAACGGGCTATGCGGCCGACGAGGCGATCGGTTCGACACCGGCGATACTCCAGTCGGATGCACACGACGACGCGTTTCACGCGGCGCTCTGGGAGCAGGTCGAAGCCGGTGAGGTGTGGGAGGCTGAAGTGACAAACGAGTGTGCGGATGGCACCGAGGTCGTCTTCGATCAGACGGTGTCACCGATTCTCGATGACGACGGCCAGCCGCTGAAGTTCGTCGCGGTCGCCCAGGATATCACCGACCGGACGGCCGCTCGCGAACAACTCGAACGAACCAAACAGGATCTCCGACGGATCATCGATCTCATCCCCGACAACATTTTTGCCAAAACTGCCAACGGCGAATATTTACTGGCGAACAAGGCGACCGCCGAGATGTACGGACTCACTCCCGCGGATGTCGAAGGCGAGCGAGAGTCCGAACTGCTGTCTTCGTCGGCGGAGTCGACCGCCTTCCGTGCGGATGACCGCCACGTCATCGAGACGGGCGAGTCGCTCCATATTCCCGAAGAGGAGGCAACGACCGTCGACGGCGACACCAGAATCCTCGAAACAACCAAAATCCCCTACAAACCCGCCGGTCGTACCGAACGGGCGGTGCTCGGCTACTCACGCGACATTACTGATCTCAAGGCGTACGAATCCCAACTGGAATCCCAACTCGACGCGCTCGAGGTACTCAACCAGGTCGTCCGCCACGACATCCGCAACGATCTCCAACTGGTGAGTGCCTACGCCGATATTCTTGATGGAACGCTCGACGACAGGGCCCAGGGGCATCTCGAGATGATCAAACAGAGCGCCACCAACGCGGTCGAGTTGACAACGACTGCGCGTGATCTCACGACGACGATGCTGCAAACCGGCGGCGACCTCGAGCCGGTGCCGCTCGAATCTCGACTCACCAGCGAGATCGAGCGGCTGCTGTCGGCACAGCCCGATCTCAATGTGACGGTCGACGGCTCCATTCCGTCGGTTGACGTCGTCGCCGACGATCTGCTTTCGGCGGTGTTTCGCAACATTCTCAAAAACGCCGTCCAGCACAACACCAGCGACCACCCAACGATTGACATCACGGTGACGGCCGACGATGACCGCGTGACGCTCGGATTTGCTGACAACGGCCCCGGCATCAACGACGCCCAGAAAAAACAGATCTTCGGCCGGGGCGAACAGGGACTCGACAGCGCGGGCACCGGCATTGGGCTGTATCTCGTCGACACGTTGGTCGACCGGTACGGTGGCGACGTTCGCGTCACGGACAACACGCCAACGGGTGCGGTATTTACCGTCGTCCTTCCGATTGCAGACTAGCATCGACGGGCCCGCCCGCGGAATTCGTCGACACGTCGCCCACGACGTCGGGCAGTTCGACGGTCGCGACCGTGCCCGACTCACTTGATTCGTAGCGCACCGTCCCGCCGAGCGCGGTTGTGCCCCACTCGATCAGCCAGAGGCCGATACCGCTGCCGTGTTCGAGGTCGGTCTCCTCGCCCTGTTCGATCACCCGAAGTTCGTGTTCGGGGATGCCCGGGCCGGTGTCGCGTACCTCGATTCGTGCGGTCGCGTTGTCGGTGGTGGCGGTCACGGTAACCGTTGGCTCCGCGCCACCGTGTTCAAGACCGTTTTCGACGAGGTTCGACAGCACGCTTTCGAGCAGTTGGCGGTTGGTCTCGAGATGCATTCGCTCGGGAATCCGGCGGTCGACGCTTCCGCCGTGTTTCTCGACGAGGTCGGTTGCGACCCGTTCGACAAGCGGATCCAGTTCGATCGGTTCGGTTCCAAGTCGCTCGGTTTCGAGCGTTCGCTCGACCGTCCGGGCCTTCTCGCCGAGCTCGAGGACGCCGTTCGTGTTTCGCGACGCGGTCGCCAGCATCCGTTGGTGATCGTCGTTGTCGGTCTGTTCGGCGACCATGTCGAGATAGCCGCTGGCGACGTTGAGGTCGTTTCGGAGGTTGTGCCGGAGGACACGGTTGAGAACCGAGAGCCGTTGTTCGCGCTGCCGCTCGGCGGTGATATCCGAGAGGGTCACCGTGTGACCGACCTCGTTATCGGCCGAATCGGTAATCGGCGAGACCGTGACCGTGTACTCGCGCTGTCTGTGGCCCGACGACCGGGTGATTCGTTGGTCGCTCGCCGACAGCGAAATTTCGTCGTCGACCGCGTGGAGCGGACTGCCGAGGAGTGTGCGCTTCGAGCGATCAAAGATGGTGGCCGCCTGTTCGTTGGCGTTGATAATGCGTTCTTCCGTGTCGACGATGAGCACCCCAATCCCGAGGTCGTCGATGGCGGTTTGGTCGCCCGCGCGCCGATCGGCCGGCGTCAACTCGAACATGTTGCGGCGGAAAAACGCGTACATGTCGAGGCCGAGATGCAGCGGAAACAACAGCGGGGCCAGATTGAGTTGTGGCACCGGGCCGACCTGAAACAGCCACAACAGAATGCCGGGAATCACCGGCAGCGGGGAGATGGCGACCGCGAGCGTCTGGTAGCGGTACAGCGGCCCGTAGCTTGCAAAGGTGTCGACGAGGACGAGAATCGCGCCGGCCGTGAGCAGCATCAAAATCAGCATGAAGACGAACAGCCACGGCTCGTTGCCGTGGGCGACCGCCGCGACACCAAATCGGGGCTCGATTCGGTAGTCGTTCCAGATGAGTTCGTGCAGCGGGTTCGTCGCGATCAGGATGAGAAAGATGCCGACGACGGCGACAATGCCGGCCATCCATCGTGACCGAACGGCGTCCTTTCGACCCGTGTACTCGAGCGCAAACGCAAAAAACAGCAGGCTGGTACACGAGATGCCGATCCAGATCGGAATCTCGAACAGAAACCGGAGCGTTGGATCGAACACGAACAACGCGGCACCGTAGGAAAGCGTCCACAGCACGATTGCCCCAATCACTCCCATGAACAGCGTTGCGCCCGGCTCCCTGCGGTAGGGCCAGACGTACGCGAGAAAGCCGACCGCGATGAGTCCGGAGCTGATGGAGCCGATCGCCGGCCACGGGAGAGAGTCAACCACGCGTTGGCACCTCGTTGCGTTCGCGATTATATAAGTCAATCCCACCGACGTGTGGGTGGTGAATCGGCTTGTGTGCCCACGCGTGTTCACGTGCGTTGTGACCGCCATGGTGCGTCGAAACGTTCGCCGCGAGCGCGGTGCAATGGCCGAGTCGATTAACCTTAGTCCCCGCGGTGTGTTTCGTCGACCAATGCCGAGTGGAGACTACAACCCCACCGCTGTCGAGGCCAAGTGGCAACGGCAGTGGGTTGCCGACGAGACTTACGCCTATCCGGACGATGCGACCGATCCGAACACGACGTTCTCGATCGACACGCCGCCGCCGACCGTCTCGGGCAACCTCCACTGGGGCCACGTCTACGGCTCGATCCTCCAGGACATCGTCGCCCGCTTCGAGCGCATGCGCGGCAGCGACGTGTTCTATCCGTTTGGGTACGACGACAACGGAATCGCCTCCGAGCGACTCACCGAGTCGGAACTCGGAATCCGCCATCAGGAGTTCGACCGCTACGAGTTCCAAGAGAAATGCCGAGAGGTCTGTGCCGAGTATGAGGCTGATTTCACCGAAAAAATGCAGGCGATGGGCATCTCCATCGACTGGAACAACACCTACCAGACCATCTCGCCCGACGTTCAGCGCGTCTCGCAGCTCTCGTTTATTGATCTCTACGAACAGGGCCGCGAATACCGCAAAAAAGCGCCCGCAATCTGGTGTCCCGAGTGTGAAACGGCAATCTCGCAGGTCGAAACCGAGGACCTCGAACAAGATTCGCACTTCAACGACATCGCCTTCGAACTCGTCGAAGCCGGCGGCGAACCAACCGCCGACGCCGTGACCGACGAGGAGTACGAGTACGAAACCGCAACCCAACCGGGCGACGATATCGTGATTTCGACCACGCGTCCCGAGTTGATTCCGGCGTGTGTGTCGATGTTTGTCCACCCTGACGACGAGCGCAACGCCCATCTCGTCGGCGGCACCGCCCGGGTGCCGTTGTTCGGCCACGAAGTCCCGATCTACGCGGACGACCGCGTCGACCGCGAGAAGGGAACCGGCGTCGTGATGTGCTGTACGTTCGGCGACCAGACCGACATCGAGTGGTATCAGGCACATAATCTCGATCTCCGGGTTGCCATCGACGAGTCGGCGACGCTGACTGAACTCGCCGGCACATACGCTGGAATGCAGACCCACGAGGCTCGCGACGCAATCGTCGACGATCTCGACGCGGCTGGGAAGCTCCGTGATCGCCGTGAAATCTCTCACGTCGTGCAGGTTCACGAACGTGACGACGTCCCCGTTGAGTACCGCGTCACCGAACAGTGGTACGTGAACGTCCTCGACAAACGCGAGGAGTACCTACAGGCAGGCCGCGAGATGGCGTGGTTCCCCGAAAAGATGTTCACGCGGTACCAGAACTGGATCGACGGCCTCGAATGGGACTGGTGTATCTCCCGACAGCGCTCGTCGGGCATCCCGTTTCCCGTCTGGTACTGCGCCGACTGTGGCACCGAACTCCTCGCCGAAAAACGAGACCTCCCGGTCGACCCGCTGTCGGACGAGCCACCGGTCGACGCCTGCCCCGAGTGTGGCTGCGACGAGTTCGTTCCCGAAGAGGACGTCTTCGACACGTGGGCGACGTCGTCGCTCACGCCGCTGATCAACGCCGGGTGGGACTGGGACGACGAGGCTGGCGAGTTCACGATGGAGCGGCCAGAAATCTATCCGATGGATATCCGACCACAGGGCCACGACATCATTTCTTTCTGGTTGTTCCACACCGTCATCAAGTGCTACGAGCACACCGACGAGGTGCCGTTCGACTCGACGATGATCAACGGGATGGTGCTCGACGAAAACCGCGAGAAGATGTCGAAATCGAAGGGAAACGTCGTCGACCCCGATTCCGTCCTCGATGAGTATCCGGTCGACGCCGCTCGATTCTGGGCCGCCGGCAGTGCCATCGGTGACGACCTCCCATATCAGGAAAAAGGGCTTCGCGCGGGCGAGAAACTGATTCGAAAGCTCTGGAACGCCTCGAAACTCGTTGATTCGCTGGCTCCCGAGGCTGTCGGCCCGCCTGACGAACTTGCGGCGCTCGACCGCTGGCTGTTGGCCGAACTCGATGCGGAAATCGAGGACGCAACCGCCCTCCTTGCCAACCGCGAGTTCTCGAAAGCCCGCGACGGCATCCGGAGTTTCTTCTGGGGAACGTTCTGTGACGACTACCTCGAAATCGCCAAACAGCGTCTCGATGCGGGCGAGGATCAGTCGGCAGCCTACACGCTCCGGACGGCGCACGAGCGCTTTGTAAAGCTGTTTGCGCCGTTGCTTTCGCACGTTACCGAAGAGCTGTATCAGGAGATGTACGACCCTGACACCAGCGTCCATCAGTCGGCGTGGCCTGAACCGCTCGAGATTGAGGCCAACCGCGAGGGCGGCAACGCTGCGATGTCGGTGGTTGGCGCGCTCAGAAAGTACAAAAGTGACCGTCAGTTGCCGCTCAACGCCGCACTCCGCGAGATTGCGGTGTACGGCCCAGTCGAACAGTTCACCGAGGACATTCGTGGCGTGATGCACGTCGACGAACTTCGCGTGCTCGACAACGAGCCCGAAATCGAGTCTGTCATCACGGATGTCTCACTCGAATACTCGAAAGTCGGCCCCGCATACGGCTCACAGGTGCCCGAACTGGAGGCCGGCATCGAATCGGGCGAGTACGAACTCGTTGGCGACGAACTCCACGTCGCGGGTGAGAAACTCGGGGCGGAGCTGTTCGCGGTCAACCGCGAACGCCAGTACGTTGGCGAGGGCGAGATGCTCGAAGCCGGCGAGACGATCGTGATCGTTGTCGACGCCTAAGCGACAAAATTTCTCTTTCGATCAGTCGAGATCGACGCCAACCGCCGCATCGATGGAGTCGAATCCGTCGCGTTCGAGCAATGCGAGCAGTCCCTCGTTGATGTCACGGGCCACCGCGGGGCCCTCATAGACGAGTCCGGTGTAGAGTTGGACGAGGCTCGCGCCCGCGCGGATCTTTTCGTACGTACCCTCGGCGTCGCTGACGCCTCCGACACCGATGATGGGGGTGTCGGTTCGTTCGGCAATAAACCGGATGAGCGTAGTTGCCTCGTCTTCAATCGGTTTGCCAGAGAGTCCACCGTTTTCGGCTTTGTTTGGATTCGTGAGTCCGTCGGGCCGCTGCGTGGTCGTGTTGGTCGCGATGATTCCGTCGAGTGCGAGATCATCGACAACGTCGAGGGCTTCCTCGATGGCTGGCCGGGGCAGATCCGGCGAGAACTTGACCACCAGCGGGTCGGCACCGGCGTCTTTGAGTCGCCCGAGGATTGCTTCGAGCGACTCGCGGTTTTGCAGCGACCGCAGTCCGGGTGTGTTTGGGCTCGACACGTTGACCGCGAAGTAATCGCCCGCGTCGGCCACGCGCTCGTAGGTGTACAGGTAGTCGTCGGCCGCCTGGTCAAGCGGGGTCGATTTCGACTTGCCGATGTTGATGCCGAGTGGCACGTCGGGGTGCGGGCCGCGGTCAAGTCGCTCGCCGATTCGGTCGGCCCCCTCGTTGTTGAACCCCATCCGGTTGATGAGCGCCTCGTCTTCGGGCAACCGGAACAGCCGTGGCCGGGGATTGCCGGGCTGTCGTTCGGCGGTCACACCGCCGATTTCGACGTGGCCGAAGCCGAGTGCGGCCAGTGCGCGCGGAATTTCGGCGTTCTTGTCGAAGCCGGCGGCGACGCCGACCGGATTGGCAAAATCGAGGCCAAAGACGGTCGTTTCGAGTCGTGGGTCAGCGACCGTGTACCGTCGACGAAGCAGTCGGATGGCGGGGGTACCTTGGACGCCGCTGAGGAGCGAATGAACCGCCCGGTGGGCCGTCTCCGGGGGGAGCGCAAACAACGCTGACTTCGCGAGGTCGTAGAACGTCATTGTCCGGGATGAGCGACCCCACCGATATCAACCCGACGACACGCCTGTGGGGCCACGACACCCGTGTCGCGTCGGTGTTTGCGGGCTAGAAATCGTGTTCGACGCTGTCGGTATCGGCCTTCTGAATGATTATCTTCCCGTCGCGTACGCGGACGAATACTTCGTCGCCGATATCCATACCGGCGACAGCCAGTTCGTCTTCGTGTAGGTTGACGTGGACGTTGTGGTACTCTCCGTTGTCGTCTTTGGCACCACTCGGACTCAGCGTTTTTTTGCGGACCATCGCGGGTATCTGTCTCTCTTTCGCCACACCGCGTACATAAGTGTTGTTTACCGCCGTCGGCCGCGCTCGCGCGTGCCTACCGTAATTACTTTCACCCCCTCCGTGAAATTAACTTGATTTTTCACGATGAATATCCAAAACCGGGTGCCTGCGTCGGTGGGGTATTTAAAGAACTGGTCACTGAGTGTTCATCTGCCCGATATATTTATATTACCGTGTGTTCTCGGTTGTCATGGAGAACAAAACCATGGTACGTGAAGATGGTAAGCGCAATTTCGCGCTCCGAGAAAATGACGGCTCCGAAGAAAGTGTGTACTCTGGCAACACGCCACGACAAGCGGCACTGAAGGCCGCCCGTCGGCTTGATCCGGCCCCCTCCGAGGAGGCCGCCGATCCCGTACCGCTCGAACTTCGTGAGAAAGGAACCGACAAGGTTCATATCTACGAGGGCTGGGCGTGGAACGAGGAGGCTCCCGACAACAAGCCCGACTGGATGCCCGAGGAGATCACCGAGGCCAACGTCTCCAAACAAGGCATCGACCACATCGAAGAGTGAGGTCGGGCGGTCTCACAACCGACAGATGCGGAGCCGCTGTTCTCAATTATTTCACGTTCTTCGATAGCGTTTTGCCTCTCTCGCCGCTCAGCTAGCGTGCGCGGCAATTCACCCGACGGGACCGACTGTGCGAGCAGGGGATGACCGTTCGATCTCCAGCCGCGTGATACACGACAGTCACGAGTGGTAACGCCTCACTGGATTGCTGTCGCCGTCGACTTATTGTACTACTGTACGCACCCGTGTCGTCGTCGACTCCGACTGATTTCTACGATGCGTGATCGCTTGCTGGATTGCTCTCAAATCGCGCGTGCACACTGCGTGACCCTTCCTTCGGTTATGGCCCTCTATTCCCCGGCGTGCGCCCTCCTGGATCACCGATGCGACATACTCCGACAACATCGCGGTTTCTTTTGCTATGAGAACACGATGGCACGCCATGAAACCGCATGACGTAGGGCCGTCGGTTCGACGCCGTTAAGTATGAACC
>LKMS01000069.1 GCA_001563965.1 Haloferacaceae archaeon PL-Br10_E2g29
GCGGCTTCGAGGCCGAGAATGCCTTCACCACCAAGCACGATGACGTCGTGGTCGGTGTCGTAAACGCCCTGGAGAGATCCGCAGAGTCGAGCATACAGATCGGTGAATTCGGGTTGCACGGCGGAGTTCGGCTGTGGCCGGGCCATCGCTTCACGGACGTCGGGCGGGACGGCGGTTGGCCCCGGTGTGAACAACATAGTGTGACTGCGGCGTCGATCCAATAGTCGGTTACGATCGAATCCGTGAGTCGGCGCGTTGTCCGACCGAGCGTTCACTCGTCACCGCGATCGACGAACTCGTCAGGTTCGGTCCACTTCTCATCGGCAGCAACGGGTTCGAGCGCATGGCTGATCTCCGCTTCAGTGAACTCGATATCGTCGAGGACCATACTCAGCCGCTGCCACCGCGCGCTCTGGTCGTCTTCGCCCCGGGAACCGACACGCGCGCCGCGCGTTTTGAAAAATCGTTTCCCACGGCCCAAGCGCGATCCCTCGCCGGTGTGACCATCGAAAATCAAATCGAACGTGCCACCCGGTTCGAGATCGCCGACGGGAAACTCAACGGCTGGCGCTTCGTCGGAGTTCCGTGCCGCAGCCCGCTCGTCAGCGACTTTACGGAAGTACTCATCGGCGTTTGCGGCCTCGCGGGTCGAGGGTGCGCGTGCGGCGGCGAGTGCGGCATGAATCGCACAGAGCCGGCCTTCCCAGCCGGCTTCGTCCCAGCGATTGGTCGCCAGTTCCTCGTAGCGTTCGATGGTTAGCGCGACCTCGTGGCCCGCACGGAGGTCTTCGACTACGTAGAGATTCAACCGGTCCCAGAGGTTCCACGCGTAGCCCGACCGCGCGAGTTCCCAGGCGGCCCAGGCGGCAACTTCCTCGTCCGAACGCCGGACGGCCTTTTGCAGGAGGCTCGAGACGGCATACCGGTTGTAGCCGCCGTCGGTTTCGTTGGCGTTCTTCGGGGTGCCAAAGTCGGTGTCACCGCTGGCCGCGGGGTCGCGTTCAGTGTCGAGTTCGCCGTCGCTGCCGAAGGTCGCCTGTCGGGGTTCGCGATCCTCGCCCATGGAAGGAGTCGGGTGGGTGGTGGCTAAAATTCGGCGACTTTCGTTGCGGTTGCTTCACAACGCTAGTCGTCCGAGTGACAACTTCCCCACACCACTTTCTCAACTAACTTCACCCGCAGGTCACGATCAACCACGATTTGACACGACAAGCGGGGATACCCGAACCGTTCGGCCAGGCGGTCGTGCCAGTGATCCGGCTCCACGCTCTCGACAATCCGAACCCCACAGGTCGCACAGAGCCCACGGCCGCCGCAGTTGGCCCGCTCGGTCAGCCGGCTGTACGGTGACAACTCGGCCGCCAGAAGGACATCCCGGAGCACGCGACCCCGCTCAACGGTGAGTTCGGTTTCGGTGTCGTCGACGACGGTTACAGAGACCGTCTCCGTGGCTGGAGACCCAGAGTCCATAGTGGATTGTAGTCCTGACACTGATTGAGCCTTTGGCCGGACAGAGACACTTATATGGCCTTCCTGATACGGTCACAATATGATCCAGAGATTATCAGGAGAACCTTCACTCGCTGAACGGGCGGGAGTCCGGACGATTCATGTGGGGCATGACCGTCCGATTCGGGTGAGTGCTGGGCATCGTATTCTTCACCATGATGGCAAGTGTAGCCGGCCACACGGCCACAACTACGAAATTTCGGTTTCGGTTTCCGGGCACCTGACCGAGGAAGGATGGGTCGTCGACAAAGGCGACGTAACCGATATTATCGACGACTGGGATCACATGTTTCTCGTCCAGCGCGGCGATCCGCTGATCGAGGCCTTCGAGCAGTCGGGAGACGGCGACGCACTTGTCGTACTTGACGTCCCACCAACCGCCGAAATGATGGCGGTCATCCTCGAAGCAAAACTCATCGACAGACTGCCCGACACCGTCACCGAGGTTCGCGCCGGCGTGTGTGAAACCGCCGAACTCGCAAGCGGCCCCTAACTCCCATGCCGGTGAGCTCCGAGACCGAAATCGGCGAGAAAGCCACATCACGACCAGCCGATGGGCCAGCCCTGCCAATCAACGAACTCTTCGAGTCGCTCCAGGGAGAGGGAACGCTCGCAGGCGTCCCCAGTATCTTCATCCGGACGAGCGGCTGCAACCTCCGGTGTTGGTTCTGTGATTCCTACCATACCTCGTGGGAACCAACCCACGCCTGGATGCGTCTCGACGAGATTGTTGACGCCGTCACCGAGTTTAACGCCTCCCACGTCGTTCTCACGGGGGGCGAGCCACTCATCCATGCGGACGCATTCACACTTATCGAACGACTCTCGGCGAAAGGCCATCACGTCACCGTCGAGACCAATGGGACGATCGTACCGCCACCGGAGACGCCGATCGACCTCGCAAGCATCAGCCCGAAACTCGCATCGTCGACACCGACCCCGGATCGGCCACCGGCGGGAAGCGACGACGACAACGCGGATGCCGCGGCGGCGGCCGTCTGGCAGGAGCGCCATGAGAACGCACGGATCGATATGGCTGCACTCGCGGAGCTCATCGAGCGGTTTCCGTTCCAACTCAAATTCGTCCTGACCGGCCGTGACGATCTTCCCGAAGTCGAGTCGCTCATCGAACAACTCCGCGCCGAGTCGGCAGCGACGATTGCGGATACAGATATCCTTCTGATGCCTGAAGGCCAGACCCGAGACCAGCTCGAAACAACCCGTCGCGAGGTCGCCGCGATCGCCGTCGAGTCGGGCTACCGCTACACGCCACGGCTCCACGTCGACCTCTGGAACGACGCCCCCGAAACCTAACTCAGTTTATGTCCGAATCCACACCGACCGATACCACGACCGACAACGCACGTACCGACAGCACCGACGCAACCACAACAACTGACGACCTGCCGACTGACAACACGACAAAACGTGCTGTCGTCCTCGTTTCCGGGGGAATGGACAGCGCGACCACCGCCTACCAGGCCGCCGACCGCGGCTACGACCTCTACTTCCTGCACACTTCCTACGGCCAGCGAACCGAATCAAAGGAGTACGAGTGTGCCCGACAGCTTGCCGAAACGCTCGGTGCAGCCGACTTCCTTCATATCGAAACCGACCATCTCCAACAGGTCGGTGGCTCGGCGCTGACTGACGACGGAATCGCGGTCGGCGAGGCGGATCTCGACAGCGAGGAGATTCCCGACACCTACGTTCCGTTCCGTAACGCGAATTTGTTGTCGATGGCCGTCTCGTACGCCGAAGCCAACGGCTGTGAGGCGGTTTTCGTTGGCGCACACAGCGAGGATTTCGCGGGGTATCCAGACTGCCGCCCCGAATTTTTTGCGGCGTTCGAGGCGATGGTCGATGTGGGGACGAAGCCCGAGACCGCCATCGCCATCGAGGTGCCGTTCGTCGAGAACACAAAAACCGAGATTGCCGAGCGCGGCGTCGAACTCGGCGTTCCGTTTGCACAGACGTGGAGCTGTTATCGGGCCGACGAACCCGCCTGCGGAACGTGTGATTCCTGTGCGTTTCGGCTCCAAGCGTTCCAACGCGTCGGCGTTCGAGATCCGATCGCGTATGCTGACCGGCCGTCGTACACGACATCGCCCGAATAGCCGGGGTTGATTTTCGGGCAGAACAGCGGTTAGTGAACTTTGAGCTCAACGCGTCGGCCGTCGGGGTCGCGAACGTAGGCCGCCCAGTCACGACCGTACGCCCCGTAGCGCTTTTTTGGCTCGTCGGCTTCGACCTCGTAGCCCGCATGCTCGACTGTTTCGAGCAGCGATTCGAGTTCCGTGCGACTGTCCATCTCGCTGGATCGTACGAGCAGACAGAGGTGTTCGCCGCCAACGTCTATCGGTTCGTCGGTCGGGACGAGATGGATATGCCGGCCGCCGGCGACGACCGCGACAAACGGCACTTCGTCGTCGTCAAAGCGGTCGCGATCGCGAATCGGCAATCCGAGCAGGTCATGATAAAAGGCCAATGCTCGGTCGAGGTCGGTGACTCGAATGGCAACGTGATCGAGGTCGACAACGTCGAGCGTCATTGGCCGAGATTCGGTCGCCAGCGACAAAAAGCGTCGACCCTCGGTGAGCAATTATCTCGTGTCGGCTTCGAGCACCTGTTTTGTTCGATGATGACGGTACCGAAACATCGGCTCAAACCCGATCCATGCGGCGGGTTCGGTGAGTCGCCGGAGTGGGCCACCGGGCAGCTCGTACTCGACAGTGTCGATCAGGACGGTTTCGTCGCCGTCGCCATAGAACTCGTGGGTGTGGATCCACAGCGCAAACGCGCCGCCAAGCATGTCGTCGCGGAACATCCGGTAGCCATCCTCCTCACGGCGGTCGGTGATCCGCGAAATCCAGCGCGAAGGAGGCGCAAATTCGACCGGCGACGATCGCATCGAAATCTCGCTTCCTTCGACCAACACCGGCGGGTTCTCCTCGCCGTCGGGCCCCCGAACCGACTCGATTTCGAGGCCCATCCACGCCGGTGTGAGCGCTTCAAGCCCATCGATTGTGGAGTGGAACTCCCAGACGTCATCGAGTGGGGCTCGAATCCGGGTGCGCCGCCTATAGCGTGCCATACGAGCCATACGCGGGCCAGTCGCAAAAGCGCCCCGACGCGGGGAGCTGTGACGTGTGAAAGAACGTTGTCCGAAAACGGCGGCCCCGCCGTCGCGCAAAAACGACGGGAGTACAACGAAAAAACGGCGTTCGAAGCCTAAATCGAACGCCGGTCGACGGTCGTTCCCGCGTCAGCGAGATCAGTCGTCGTTGCTGCCGCAACGGTGAGCGGGCAGTCGCCCCGTTCGACCGGGACGGTGAGTGCGAATGTCCCGTCCTCGTCGACCTCGGTGATGGTTGCCTCAGCGGTCGCTTTGGCGGCGACGACCGCGCCATCGGTCTCGCCGGTGATCTGGATTTCGTCGTCGACAACGCGGGTTTCGACGCGGAGCGTTGGGCCAGTCGGTCGAGAACCGTCGAGATAGCGCTCGGCGACAACACCGGGTCTTTCGACGGGTTCGCCGGCCGCAATGCCGTGTGCCAACCGGATGAACTGGGCCATACTCCACGCGAGCGGCGTTGCCGACCCGGTTCCCTCGCCCATCTCCCAGTTGTAATCGTTGTCGATGTGGCGATCCCAAACCTGCTCGGGGATCATTCGGCCGCTGTTGGCAAACCGAGCCATCGTGTCGAGCAGCGCCCGCGGTGCCAACGGGCCGTCTTCGGTGCCCGCAAGCAGTTCGTACTCGGCACGCTCACCGGTGAAGATGGGCCACAGTCGGCCTTTGCCCTTGGTTTCGACCGTCCACGGCGCGCCCTCGGCTTTCTCGCCCTGCTCGCCGTAGCCGTCGCCATTGTAACGGTAGAATGCCGGACCTTGTGGCGTGTCGATCCGGATCGTCTCGTCGACCTCGACCAGCGAGTTCTCGATGATCTCGTCGTCATACGGTTTGATTCCCAGCCGCGTGAGTTCGAGAAAGCCGCCGTCGATGATCTCGCGTTCGTCGAGCGTCGGCCCGGCGTTCGCGAGCGTCCGAAGATGGCCCGCTTCGGGGTTGCCGTCGCGGGTGACGCGCACGTAGTACGGGGTGTGGGTGTGCAGATCCGTGCCGGTTCGGGTCGCACACCACCGGTCGACGCCCTCGGTCCACTCGTCGGCGAGCGCAAGCCACACGAGTGCATCTGCCGTCTGTTCCTCGGTCAGCGCCAGATCGGCCGCACAGACGAGCCCCGCGATTTCGGCGGCGATCGACGACGGCGAGTAGCCCGCTTCCTCCTCCCAGCGTTCTTGGGCGGTTGCGGGGCCGTTGCGCGCAACGTAGTCGGCCGAGCGTTTGACGTTGCTGTAATCGTAGCCAACGTCGGCGAACTCAATGCCATTTTCGGCCAACTGGGAGGCCATGATGAGCGGGAACGAGATGTTGTCGATCTGTTCGCCACCCCAGCGCGTGAGGCCGTTGACATAGGTGTTCTGTGGAATGAACCCCTCGTCGTCCTGCTGGTACTCGAAAATGAACTGCAGCGCATCAATGGCGGTCGTAAGATCGCCAACCGCCTCGAAGACGGTGAACACCTGATACAGGTCGCGCGACCAGACGAAGTTGTAGCCGTAGCCCTTTGGCTCGTTTGCCGTGACGGCCTCGCCCCATGGCACCGACGGGCTGGCGATTCCCGCGCCCATAAACGTCTTGTCTTCGACCGCACGCAACGCCATCAGACAGCTCTTGTACTGGTTGTAGAGTGCCTCGTCGTCGACAACGAAGTCGGGAATCTCCTTGTCGGCGAGGAACTCGGTCCACGTCTCGATGTACGTCTTTTTCACCGTGTCGTAGCCACGTGCGAGTGATCCTTCGGCCTCGCCGAGCGCGGCGGCGGTATCGGCGTTCTCGCCGAAGCCGATGGCGACGGTTTCGGTGACATCGCCGGTGCCAACGCGGCCCGCAAGCACGATGTTGTCGTCGTCGACCCGGTCGTTCGGCGTGGGACGGGTACCCGTCGAGTAGAGCTTCGAGAGATGTTCGGAGCCCGCACTGCCGACGGTCGCCCAATCGAACCGGCTCGTCGTCGTCATCGCGAGCGCAACGCTGTAGACGTCGCCTTCCTCGTCGATGAGCAGCTGGTCGGGGCCGGTGTCGTAGGCTTCGGCATCTCGGGCGGCCAGATGGTAGTTGCCGCTCTCGCCGAGCCGGTAGCCACGGTCGCGCATTCCGGTGTTTGTCAACGAGATGTCGGCCATCGCGTACAGTTCGTACGCGTTCGTGTCGTCGGCCTCGAAGTCGACGTGCGCGAGAATGGTGTCGTGGTTGGGATCGAGCGCGTACTCGACGGTCAGCGACCACTTGTGCCCACGGCCATCTCCCCGCTCGGTAATCACGTGGCGGAACAACAGCGCATCGTCGGCGGCGGGTTCGACACGGCGTTCGACCGTATCCGCCGCGTCGTCGAGCCGGGTTTCGTTGTGCGTGCGGGCCGTGTACGTCGATTTCGAACTCGCGTCGACGACGAGGAAGTCGACGGTGCGGAGGTTCATCAGGTCGACGCGGGGAAAGCGCGCCTCGGTCAGCGCGCCCTCAGTGAGCGTAAACCACACTTTCGAGGGCTCATCGGTGCCGTGATCGGCAACGGTGGCAACGCCATACTTTTCGCCGGTCGTCCAGCGTGGCCGACTTTCGGGGCCCGATGGTGGCGGCGTCGACACCGGCAACGCGTTCTGTTCGCGGAGCGCGGCGGTCGCCCGAAGCCGGAGCGCGTGTGACCACCCGAGCGGGGCCGCGCTGTCGACGGTTCCATCGTCGAACACTTGCTCGCCAAGGTAGCCTGCCTGCGTCGTCAGCGGACTGTCGGGCAGCAACTGTTTGTAGAGTCGTCCGGCGAGCGCGAAACACGCTTCGGCGTCGTCCTCGCGGTCGTATGTTTTCAACAGCACGCCGAGGTCGGCCGCAGCGTTTGCGCCCCACGCCGTCGAAAGCGTCCAGATTTTTTCGCCCTGCTGGCCCGCCGACCGCCATGTATCGCCCTCGAATCGGGCGAGCCCGGCGACGTCGCTGCCCGACGGATCGCGGTACAGTGCCTCGTACAGACTCTCGACGTGATCGATGAGCCGATCAAGCAGGAGCGCGTCGAGCGGCGCGTCGGTCAACTGGTCGTAGGCACACATTGCGTCGACGACGGCAAACGCCGCCGAGTCGATGCGTTCGTCGAGTTTGCCGCTGTTGTTGAGCCGGATGCCGTACGCCCGTCGGCTCGGACTCCAGAGCGTATCGAAGGCATCGAAAACGCGGGCGGCTTGCGTGCGTGCGTGTGTCGTCACCTCGCCATCGAGCGGCGCAGCCGCGACCGTCGCGTAGGCGGTGAGATACGTTGCGGCCGTGTGGGTAAACCGCCCCGACATGTTCTCCCAGAGGTTCTGACA
>LKMS01000070.1 GCA_001563965.1 Haloferacaceae archaeon PL-Br10_E2g29
AACCTCGTCGACGTGCCGGGCAAGGCCATCGATTACGCGAGAGATCGTCGAAACTGACGCCCGAAGCAGCGCCCAACAGAGCAACACACACAACGGTTTTGGGCACGAATGTGACAACACGTTGCATAGGGGATACGTTTAATTACCCGTCTGAGAGTTATAGGGTGTCATGGTCAAGTCGACTGTTCGGTTCTCCGAAACGGTCATGGACCGGGTCGAAGAGCTTGTAGAAGGTGAGACCTTCTCGAGCAAGTCCGAGTTTCAGCGGTTTGCCGTCGAGTTCGTCCTCTCCGAAATCGACGACTATGAACCTGAAATGCTTGATTTTGAGGACGTTCGCGACGAGGTGTTTCCCACCCAACCGACGGCCCGCGATATCGAGGCTGTCGGCGACCCCGGCGGCGAGTTCTATCAGGTTGCCGCGCGCGTCCGGCAGTTCGCCTACCGCGGCGAGATCGAAACCGCCCGTGACCTCATCGACACGCACTATGCGGCCTCCGATCCACGGTGTATGATTCTCGACGATATCGTCGAGGCCGCCAGACAGCAGTCGACGTGTCAGACCGACCACGAAACCCCCGACTGATCGAACCGTTTGCTTGACGCCGACGTGACCGAGCCGAACGCTTTTTTCTCAACCGGCCTCAGTGGAACTATGACCGATCCACACGTCGTTGCGCTCGTTGGCAGCCTTCGAACCGGGAGCTACACACGGATTGCGACAACCCGCGCGCTTGCGGCTGCCGAGTCCGTGGGCGCAACAACCGAACTCATCGACCTCCGCGAGTACGACCTCCCGGCATTCGATCCGGGTCGTGACTCACCGGGCGATAGCGCCGCGCTCACCGCCAGTGTCGACGCGGCCGACTCGATTTTACTCGCCAGTCCGATGTAGCACGGGTCGTACTCGGGCGTGTTTAAAAACGCCATCGACTACTGCGGATTTGACGAGTTCGAGGGGAAAACCGTCGGCCTCCTGGCCGTCTCCGGCGGCTCGTTCCCGCTGACGACGCTCGAACACCTGCGCTCGGTCTGTCGGGCGCTCAACGCGTGGGTGATTCCCCATCAGGCCGCGATCCCCAACGGCCGCACCGCGTTTGCCGACGGCGAGTTCGTCGACGAAAAAACCGCAAACCGGGTCGACACGCTCGGCCATCGGCTGGTGCAGTACGCCGATATCGAACCCGAAACGTCGACGTTCGAAGCCGGGCAGAACGAAGGAGCGACCGACTAACCTCTTCGGCACCGATTGCGGGACAAGAGTTAAGCGATCTGCCACGAAATATGTGGGGAGTTACCATGGCACTCTACGAGCGGATTCTGGTTCCCACCGACGGCTCCGAGGAGGGGCTGCGAGCGGTTGCACACGCGATCGACCTCGCGGCGATCCATGACGCGGCGGTGTCAGCGGTGTACGTTATCAACACGGCGAGCTACAACGGGCTCCCGATGGAAACGGCGTGGGAACAGGTTGACCAGCTGTTGCAGGATGACGCGTCCGAGGCGGTCGGATCGGTCACAGCACTCGGTGAACGCCATGGCGTCGATGTCGACACCACCGTTGTCGAGGGCTCGCCGAGTACCGAAATCCTCCGCCTCGCCGACCGCGACGACTGCGACCTGATCGTCATGGGAACCCGGGGCCGTGGCGGTATCGACCGACTGCTGCTCGGAAGCGTCACCGAAAAGGTCGTTCGCGGCGCACGGGTTCCGGTGTTGACTATCCGTGTCGGCGAAAAGCCGGCCGAACTTCCCGGCCAGCAAGAGCCTGCTGCGGTCACAGCCAATGCTGATACCAACAGGGGCGATCCTGAGAGCGATTCGGAACGGACACAGAATACGGCTAGCGGAACCACGGACGGGTTTCCGACCGGCTGAGTGCAGGCAGCTGACGCCCCACATGAACACACAATTTTCGCCGGCGGTGTCGATTTACCGCGACGCCGGCCGAAGGTGTTCGCAGTCGCCCGCATGGACGACCCGCTCGCCCGAATCGGTGTCGATCACGAGCGCCCCGGGAAACCGAACGTCGACCGCGCGCCCTTCAATTGTTTCGCGCGCGGTGTCGACACGAACGCGTTGGCCGAGCGTCGTCGCGTGGGTTCGCCAGCGCGAAAGCACGGTTTTTGGCTCCGCAAGCAGCGTCGAAAAGCGGGTCAACAGCTCTTGAACCACCGCACGCCGATCGACATCGCCGACCTGTTCGCGTAGGCTCGTTGCACCCGGCGGGAGCGCCGATTGGTCGATGTTGGCGTTGATGCCGATGCCGAGTAACACCCATGACACGCGGTCGGCTTCGCCCTCCATCTCGGTGAGAATCCCGGCGAGTTTTTGACCGCCGCGACCGGCAGTGTCGGTACCGCGGTCGGTGTCGCCGCGGTTGCTGTCGGCTGCGTCGGCAACGGCGTCACCCCCGGTTTCGACCAACACATCGTTGGGCCATTTGAGCACGGCGTCGACGCCGACCGACTGACAGGCTTCGACCGTTGCTACGCCCGCAGCGAGCGTTGCAATCGGTACCTGCGCCGTCGGCAGGTCGGGCTGACAGACGACCGAACACCAGATGCCGCCGCGTGGGGCAGTCCACGCACGCCCGCGTCGACCCCGACTGGTCGTCTGTTCGTCGGCGACGACGGCGATATCGCGTTCGCCGGCGGTGGCCAGTTCGCGAGCCCGATCGTTGGTCGATGAAACCGAGTCGTGGTACTCGATTCGGTAGGGTGCGTCGAGGTCGAACGCGATGGCCGCCGCGCCATACTCGGGGACGCCCCGTACCACGTAGCCCGCCGCTGTGCTGTCGATGTCGAACCCCTCGGTGCGCAGCGCGTCGACCTGTTTCCAGACGGCCGCTCGCGAGAGACCGAGCTGCTCGGCGAGTTCCGGTCCGCTGACCGGGCCGGATTCGAGCGCCGACAGCAGCGCGCGCCGCGTCTCGTTCATATCGGAACATACGATCACACCGACAAAGAGCCGTCGGATACAAAGCCGTCGACCCCGTACTGCGCTTCATGCTTACGTTTCTCGCCGGCGGCACGGGCACGCCGAAACTGCTCGCGGGCGCGCGGCGACTCGTCGATCCCGACCGCCTGACCGTCATCGCCAACACGGGCGATGACATCGAACTCGGCGGGCTCGTGGTCTGTCCGGATCTCGACACCGTCCTCTTTCACGAGGGCGGCGTGCTCGACACCGATCGCTGGTGGGGAATCGCCGACGACACCCACGAGACGAACCGGGAACTCCACCGCTTGGCCGACGCCGCCGACCTCGACGGTGGGCCGCAGTATCTCGCCCCGGAGAAACAGACCACGGGCCGGGAAATCGCGCGTTGGCGACGGTTTTCGGGCGTGGCCGAGTTCATGACGATCGGCGACCGCGACCGCGCGGTTCACATCACTCGGACGAGCCTCCTCGATTCGGGCGACTCGCTCACCGAGGTCACCGAGACGCTCGCCGAGAGCTTCGGTATCGACCTCACCGTGTTACCGATGAGCGACGATCCGGTTGCGACGATAATCGAGACAGCCGATGAGGAGATGCACTTCGAGGAATACTGGGTCGGTCACGGCGGCGAACCCGACGTCCGCGGCGTCGAGTTCCGCGGCAGCGACACGGCCGAACCGACCGACTCGGTGGCGGACGCACTCACCGATCCGGTCATCATTGGCCCCTCAAATCCGGTGACGAGCATCGGCCCCATCTGCGCGCTGGATAGCGTTCGCGAGGCGCTTGCGTCGACCCCGGTTGTCGCGGTCTCGCCGTTCATCGAGGATCGGGTGTTTTCGGGGCCGGCCGCGGAACTGTTGGCTGCAGTCGGCCACGAACCGAGCACCCGCGGTGTCGCCGACGCCTACCCGTTTGTCGACGCGTTTGTGTTGGACACCGACGACGCAACCGACCTCTCGCGACCGACGGTTCGCACCGACACCGAAATCACCGACCGCGACGACAGCGAACGGGTGATGCGCGCGGCGCTTGCGGCGCTCGACCGGGTCGACAAAGCGGCGAGCAAGGGGTGGGCGGTCGATGTTTGAGCCGCCGCTAGCGCTGGCGAGTTTGAGCGGCGAGGCCGACGCCAACTGGGCGCTTGCAGGGCGGAACCTGGCCGGTGCTGCGTTTCTCGGTGGTATTGCGCTTGACGAGTCCTCGCGAGAAGCCGCTCGAGCGCTTGTTGCTCGTGACCGTCGGGAGTTTCTGCCCGCCGATCCGGTGACGTTTATTGACGAACAACTGTCGCGAGTCGCTACCGCAGGCCGATCGACTGGGCCGTCGATTCGCCCCGGAATCAACGTCCGAACCACGACCGTCGAGCCACTCGAAGCAGTTGCCGAACGGTGTCGCGAGCACGACGCCATCTGCGAACTCAATGCGCACTGTCGACAGCCCGAGTTGACCGAGATCGGTTGCGGCGAGACGCTCATGGCCGATACGGATCGGTTGTCACGATTCGTTGCACGCGCGGCCGGAACGGGCGCGGCAGTGAGCGTCAAAGTCCGCGCCGAGGTCGAGGGCTGTGCGCTCGTGCGTGTCGCCGAAGCCATCGAATCCGCCGGTGGCGACGCGATCCATATCGATGCCATGGACTCGCCGGGTGTCGTCGCAGACGTGGCTGACGCAACCGATCTGTTCGTCATCGCAAACAACGGCGTTCGCGACCGCGAGACGGTTCAAACGTATTTCGACGCGGGGTGTGATGCGGTCAGCGTCGGTCGACCGAGCCGTGATCCGATGCGAGCGGTTATGCGCCGCGTTGCCAACGCGGTTGCCACGGCAGCTGGTGCTAGCGATCCGACCGAAGCAGACGAACGAATCGCCAGCGACGGCGGAAGCGACCGGGTGATTCGATGACGGACAGTAACGATGCCAAGACAAAAATCGGTCGCACGGTCGTCGACACCGCCCAACTCGCACTGCTGTTGGAGGTAAGTGGGACGCCAAAACCCGGCAACGTCGACAGACACCGCGACCTCACCGACCTTCGCTTCGAGCATTTTCTGGCCGGCGCGGTCGGCGCACGCGCCGGCCTCGCAATGGCTACCCGCGGCGAGCCGATTGGCACATCCTTCGAACGAGCGGTCGCAGGCATGGCGAGACAGCGTGGCGGCAACACCCAGTTCGGCTGTCTGTTGCTGCTCGTTCCATTGGTTCGGGCGGCCGCAACCGACTCGCTCACGCCCGACGGCGTTCGGCAGGTCGTTGAAGCAACAACCGTCGAGGACGCCGTCGATTTTTATTGCGCCTTCGAACACGTCGCCGTCGCCGTCGCCGACCCACCGGCCGACGCCGTTGCGCTCGATGTGCGCCGCGGAAGCGACGCGGTATCGACGCTTCGCGAGCGGGAACTGACGCTCTACGACATCATGGCGCTCTCGGCCACCCGCGAGGCAGAAATCGCCGACGGCAACGCCCGACTATGGACGAGCGGCTTCGACCGCGCGTTCGACGCGGCCGACGCGCTTTTCGACGGTGACGGGTCGGTGCTCGACCGAACCGCCCGCGTCTTTCTCGACTGTCTGGCCGCCGAACCTGATTCGCTCATCGCGACCACACATGGCGCGGCGGTCGCCCGCGAGGTTTCACAGCGTGCCGAACGGGTTGCCGCCGACTGCGACGCGACCGGCGAGTTGGCCGCGGCTGAAGCGCTTGCCGAGGAGTTTGTCGCGGCCGGCTACAACCCCGGAACGACCGCCGATCTGCTCGCAGCCGCGTTGTTTATTGCGCTCCACCGGGGGTTGGAGCTATGAGCCGCGAAACCGACACGATCGAGAAAGGAACGAACCAAACCGCCCACTCGACACCGGACGGGTGGCCGGTCGAACTCCGTGGCGTTACCGAGTCGGTGGTCGCCACCCTCGGCCCGAACGACCGGTGGAATCTCGCGGCGCTCGGCCTGCACGCACCAACCGAGCCCGGGAAACCGGTGACGGCGACGACGTGGGGAAACACGCGAACCCGTCGGAACTTCCATCGCGAGGGCGGCGGTGTTGTGTTGTTCACGGCCGATTCGCTGTTGTTTGCGTCGGCCGCGATGACGATTCGCGAGGAGCCCGAACCGGTCGTCGAGCACGCCGACGCATGGGTCGCTGTCGACGCCGACCCGATCGAGGGCGGCGAATCCGGTGGCACCTCGTGGGAACGGTGGGTGCTCGAACCACGCGAGCCCGGAACCGTCGACACAGCGCGACCGGGGACGATCAACCGCGGCTGTGGAGCCGTAATCGAGGCGACGGTTGCGGCCTCCCGACTCGATGTGCCGGCGTACGACACCGACACACTGCTTGATCGACTGGCATTTTTCGAGGAAACCGTCGAGAAATGCGGCGGTTCGCGCGACCGGGCGGCCTTCGAACTCGTGAGCGAGGAAAGCGGCTGGCGCGAGCGACGCGATGGCGGGAAGATTTAACTGGCCGACAAAACGCGGAACGAATCGTTTTAGTGTTGCTCCGGTCAACCACCAATATGGCAATCAAACCCAAGTACGTCAAGCAGCTCGCGACGACCCTGCTTGAAAAGTACCCCGAAGCGTTCAACACCGACTTCGAGACGAACAAAGAAAACGTCACCAAACTCACCACTGTCGAGTCGAAAGGCGTTCGCAACCGCGTCGCCGGCTACATCACACGGAAGAAAGCGGGCGTCGTCTAAGGCGATATTTTTGTCGACACGAAGTTTAGTCGAGTACGTAATGTTCGGCCACGCATCGTTGTAACCGCCGACCGCAACCAGTCAGTAGACGTAGTCGTTCTCGGTGAGCTGGACGTAGCCGTTCCTTCTGAACGCGCGTTTCTGTTTTTTGTACTTGTAGAGGAACTTCCCGCCCGAAAGCCCCGACCGAATCGTTCGCGTTTTGAGCAGGTTTTTGCCGTCGGCTGCGAGCATCTCGCGGACGGTTTTGAACGTTCGATCCCAGTCGGCCGGTTCGTAGCCCCGACAGAGTTCGGCAAACGTCACGTTGCGGAGCAGTTCGTCACCGATCGCGTCGTGCCAGCGCTCGTTGTACGTCGAGAGGTCGCCCGCGGCGGCCAACTCGCCGGCGATTGCGCCGGTTCGAACGGCGACGTGATCGCCACCCTCATGAAACGCCGAGGTCGTTCCCATCGCCCCGCCGGCGATCGCAATCCCCGCGTCGACGGGCGATTCGATCGGCCGGGTCGACGAAATGCTGTACGTTTCGGTTCCGTTGCGTTTTCCACAGTCCTCGACGAGCGGAAAGTCGGTCTCGATGTCGTACTCGTCACCCCAGACGTGTTCGAGCAGCCGGCGAATGTACGTCTCGCCGGTCGGAATCCGCTCGTCGTCCTCATCGAGCAGCGCATACTCCTCGCGGTTGTCGAGTGCGTCGATATCGAGGCCGATCGGCATCGTGAGGCCGACCCGACAGATCCGGTTGTTATTGGGAAACACCCATGGGTAGGCGGTGTGGCCGGGCATGACGCCCCACCAGAACTTGATGGCGGATTTGCATTCCTCAAACACCTCCTCGGGGAACCGGCGGTACTCCTGGTAGGCGATGTGGTTGGCCTTCGGGGAGGCCAAAAGGTCGGATGCCTGCTGTTCGTCGGGCAAATACCGATCGAGCACGCGGTTGGTGACGGTGCGCTGTGGACCGTCGGCGAGAATGATGAAATCGGCAGTCAGCCGATCGCCGTTTGCAAGCGTTACGGTATGTCGTGGGTCGGCATCGGTAGCGAGGTCGGTTTCGACGTCTTTGACGCGTGCGCCGATGCGGTACTCCGCGCCGGCGGCCTCCGCACGCTCGCGAAGCCAGTCATCAAACCGTGCGCGCTGGAAGGTGTAGCCGAAATGCTCGTACTCCGATTCGATGCCGGTCGCGGTGAGCGTACAGGACTCGCGTGGGCCGATAAACTCCGCCCGGTCGAGATGTTGGAGGAGGACGCCGTCGGGAAACTCGT
>LKMS01000071.1 GCA_001563965.1 Haloferacaceae archaeon PL-Br10_E2g29
CCCGGCCTGCTCGACGAATAGCGGCTGCTGCAGTTTCTCGAACGTCGAAAAATTCCAACCCGCGCCGATCGACGAACGGTCGTACTCACCGGACCGGACGAGGACGTCGTCACCGCAAGGGAGACGAGTTATTCGTGGGTGAACAGATACACCCTGTCGTCGTCACCGACTGAGACACAGATGTCCATGACCTCCGAGAGCGAGAGGCTCGTTTCGGCCTGTTTGCAGACGATGAGATAATCGAACGGATCGCCACACACCGGACAGGCGATTGAAGTCGTGTTCTGGTAGGTCGCAATCTGGTCGTTGTCGCGCCGCGGCGTTAGATAGTTGACCAACTCGCTGAGCGACTCCTCGTACTCCTCGTTGGCCTGGCTGTCGGCGGTACCCATACGAAAACTAGCCGGAGCCGAGAAAATAAAGACATCGGCCATTTGTCGCAGTCTGCTGAGCAGTTTGACAGACCGCGTAGCCGGCACAAAAGCGGGTGAAACGAAGAAGTCGTCGACAGCGACGCAGCCGCAACCGCCGCCGGCGAAGACACCGCAGGATACCGGCAAGTCACCGGCTATTTATGCCTCGGGGCTGTTTGCTCAGACAACCAACGCGCTGTTCGCCTGCAATACGACGCACGCGGTTCGGATCGGGTCTCGGCTTCGGCGGTGCACTGCAACCTCTCCTGTGACTGACGATTCGTCGCCTGCTGCGCACGCGGATGGCTACCGTTCGGACTACCTATGGAAATTGAAATTGCGACTGTTGGCGGCTATGAGGAAGTTGGGCGGCAGATGACAGCGGTTCGTATGGATGACGACATCGTCGTCTTCGATATGGGGCTCAACCTCTCGCAGGTACTGATTCACGACAACGTCCAGACCGAGCGCATGCACAGTCTGGATCTGATCGATATGGGCGCGATTCCCGACGACCGCGTCATGAGCGAACTCGACGGCGACGTCAAGGCCATCGTTCCGACTCACGGCCATCTCGACCACATCGGCGCGATTCCGAAACTCGCCCACCGGTACGATGCCCCCATCGTCGCCACGCCGTTTACGATCGAACTCGTTCGCGACCAGATTCGCGACGAGGGCAAGTTCGAAGTCGGCAACGACCTGCAGGTGATGAACGCTGGCGAGACCATGTCGATCGGCGACAGCGGGAACGTCGAGATGGAGTTTGTCAACGTCACGCACTCGACAATCGACGCGATCAACCCGGTGCTGCACACCCCCGAGGGCGCAATCGTCTACGGCCTCGACAAACGTATCGACCACACGCCCGTTCTCGGCGACCCCTTCGATATGAACCGATTCAAAGAAATTGGCCGCGAGGGCGACGGCGTCCTCTGTTACATCGAGGACTGCACCAACGCCAACCGGAAGGGTCGAACGCCGTCGGAATCGGTTGCCCGCGCGAACCTCCGCGATACGATGCGGAGTCTCGAAGACTACAACGGCGGAATGGTTGCAACGACGTTCGCCAGCCACATTGCCCGCGTGTCGAGCCTGCTTGAGTTCGCCAAAGAGATCGGCCGCAAGCCCATCCTGCTCGGCCGCTCGATGGAGAAATACACCGGGACGGCGACCCGGCTCGACGTTGATCTCCCCGACGGCATCGAAATGTACGGCCACCGACGGGCCATCGACCAGAGTCTCAACCGCATCATGAAAGACGGCAAGGAGAACTTCCTGCCCGTCGTGACGGGCCACCAGGGCGAACCGCGGGCACTCTTGACGCGGATGGGCCGCGGCGAGACCAACTATGACTTCGACAACGGCGACAAGGTGATTTTCTCGGCCGGAATTATTCCGGAGCCAACCAACGAGGGCAACCGGTACCAGTCCGAGCGCCTCCTCAAAATGCAGGGCGCACGCATCTACGACGACATCCACGTGTCGGGCCACCTGAGCCAAGAGGGCCACTACCAGATGCTGGATGCGCTCCAACCTCAGCAGCTCATTCCGGCCCACCAGGATCTCAAAGGGCTCTCAGGCTACGTCGGCACCGCAAACGCCTTCGGCTACGAGATGGGTCGTGATCTGCACACGACGCGTAACGGCAACATCATCCAACTGACCGAATAGCGACGCAGGCGGTCGCGAGCGATTTTTCGCGTCGATAGGCGTTTGGGTCTCCACGCCAAAAAGCAGATATGCAGGCGTTCTGTGTCGTCGGTCCCAGCGACAGCGGGAAGACGACGCTCATCGAGTCGTTGGTCGCCGAACTCACCGACCACGGTCGAGTGGCAACGATCAAATCCATTCATCACGACATCGAAATCGACACTCCGGGAAAGGACACCCATCGCCACCGCACGGCCGGGGCCGACACGGTCGTCGGACTCACAGCATCGTACTCGTTCGAAATTACTCCCGGCGGCAAGCGCGCCGCTGAGAGCGAGCGAGCGCTGCTGGCCGACACCGTCGAGCGGCTTCGGCAGGCGGGCTACGAGTACGTGCTCATCGAGGGGTTTCACAATTCGTCGTATCCGAAAATCGCGCTCGGCGACCGCGACGACATCGAACCACCGGTGATCGTGCGTGACTCGCTCGATTCGATCGACGTTGACGCCGTGGCGAGCGCGATCGTCACGGAGCGACTCGGTGAGTCGTGAGCAACACGCCGGGGACACTGTGAGTCGGCAACGAGCGCGTCGAACCCGAAACAGCGCCCGCTCCGAATTTATGTAACTTTTTGTTATTGTTAACACAAAGTATATTTCTTCACGACGCGTGCAGGATGTGATTATCCATGACTTCACTTCGCGTAGCGACGAGTGGCGAAACGCTTGACTGCTCGCGCCGGCGGGTGCTGGCGGCCGGTGGGCTCGCGGCCCTCGGCAGTCTCGCGGGCTGTCTTACCGCCGTTGCCGGTCGCATCACCAACGTCGCGGCCGCCCCGGCAGTCGCGATGAGCGCCGGTTCGATGGGCTTCGCACACGTCGAAGACAGCCACACCGAGGAGTCAAGCCGGGCGCTCGAACAGGAAGAACACCGAATCGATCCCGTTCCGGGTCGTGTTCGCACCGGCGGGCGACGGCTGTCGGGCGAACTCCAAATCGAAGGGTGGCAGACCAGCAGCACCGCAAAGGCCAACGACTACAACTCGGTTCGGTCGAACAAACGTCGCAGCAGCCGGTGGGACCCCGACAGCGACCGCCGTCGCCGGCTCGACCGCTATCTCGATGACGGCGTCATTGGCGGGCGTTTCGCCGTCTGTCTGCCCGACGCACAGGTTCCCGGCGGCGGGCCAGCCATCGGCGACGAACTCACGCCACGGCGGCTGTTCGACTACCTCTTTGGCCGCGCACAGTCGTGTAGTGCCGACGGCGAAACCCTCTGGTGTTGGGGCAGCAACCGGGCCGAACTCGGCGCAACGCTCCGTGAGGACGACGAGAAACGCCGCAGGGTTGCGGCGCTTTCGACCGACGAGGGCGTCTGTGTCACCGGCGTGCCGGGCGATGACGACGCGGGAAGCGAGATGCTCGCACTCAGCGCGCGCGGCCGCGCCTCACCGAAACTGGCGAGGGCACGGCCGATCAGCGACGCCGACCTCGACGGCTGGGGCGACGAAGTCGCCGTCGACGACGCCGTCGTCTCGCCGACGTTCGTCTGTCCAGCACTCGCCACGCCCGCCGACGGCGACGCCGAGTTGCCCGCACTGCTGTGGCTGACGCGGTGTCTTCACAACGACGAGTTCCTCTACACCGGCGGCTGGCTCCTCGACGACGGCGCGCTCTACGAGGAGTCCTGTACGGTACTGTCTGGCGAAGCGGTGATGGCCGTCGCCGGGTTCGCGACCGCCGACGCCGACACGGCGGGCGACCGGCGTCGCGAGATCATGGGCCGAAAACTTCGTCGCCGACGCGAGCGAACCGAACAGGGCTCGGTTATCTTCAGCGGCGAACTCGACCGCGATGGCTTCAGCCACCTTCCCACGGTCTTCGGGAGCGACGACGGCCGCCGGCAGGTCGGAACGTTTGCGCTCACTTCGGCCATTGGATCCGGCGGTGGAAGCGGCGGCGGACGGGTTTCGGTCTCGGACTTCTCGGTTCGCGCCGAGCACAACGGCGACACCGCGCCGATCCACTGTGTTGTCACCGCGGTCGACTGCCCCGTGGCGCATCTCACCGAGGACGGACTCACTGCCGATCAGAAGCTCGCAGCGGTCGATATGTTCCTCACAATCGAGCGAATAGACGGCGAAGACCGCTAGTCTGCATCCGGCGAGAGTCGACCCGTGCGTTGGGTGTCGTGTTCCGCAGCGGAGACAACGGAAGGGTGTGTCACGCTGTCGCCGATCCCCCGTCGCTCACAGCCCCCAGTCCTCCTCCGTGTACGCCATCTCCCAAAAGCGGTATTCGAGTTTCGCGCTCATGAGAAACGCCTCCTCCATCGCGTCGCGTTGTCCGGGGTATCGCTCCCAGCAGTCGTCGACAAGCTCGCAGCACCACGCGGTGTCCGCGCGGAACTCCTCGCCCGTGTAGAGGTCGATAAACGGCGTATAGCGGTGGGTCTCGGTCGCCAACGCGGCCATGTGGTCGGCGACGTCGAGATACCCCTGCATACAGGGATACAACGCCGCAGCGATTTCGGCAATCGTTCCCTCGTAGGCCGTTCTGAGAAGAAAGTTGGTGTAGGCGACGCAGGTTGGCGCTTTTTTTGTTGCCTCGAGTTCCTCGCGCGAAATCCCGTACTCCGCGGCAAACGAGCGGTGGAGATCCATTTCGGTGTCGAGGACGCTGTGAGCAACGCCAAGCAAGCCGGTCATCGTCTCCTCGTCGCGGGCCTTCGTGCCAGCCAGCGCGAACAGCCGGGCGTAGTCCTGCAGATACCGGTAGTCCTGACGAATCCAGTGTTCGAATGCGCCCGCAGCAAGCGTTCCCTCGGCGAGTTCGACGACGAACGGATGGTGTTTTTGGGCGTCCCAGATATCGGTTCCCAACGCACGCAGCTGGTCGCTTCCGGACATGCGCCGCGTTGGCGACACGGGAGAATATACCTTGCCACTATCAGTGGGAGGTAACAGAGTTCACAAGATACTCACACAGCAGCCGACTGCTGGCGAACTCACCGATCGATCAGCGATCGGTCGATGTGGACTCAGTTCGTTGTGAGCGATCCGCCCCTGGTTCGATTCCACCGGCGTCAGCGGGCGCAACCTCGCTCCCGTTGGCACCGCCAGCAGCGGCCCCATCGTCACCGGCGGAGCCAGCGAGTTCGGCGGACGGTTCAAACTCCCCGGCGAGGCTGTCGAAGAAATCGTCGACGACGGTGGCTTCGCGCTCGCGGTAGGCGACCACCATCCGGTAAACGACGATGTAGCCGACAACCGTCGCGATAACCGCGAGAATCAGGTTGCCAACGAGCAGGCGAATCAACACGTCCGACCCCGAATTGAGTGAGACCGCGCCCGGATCGAGGCTTCCCTCGGGTGGGCCGAGCAACAACACACCGAGGGTCATGCTTGCGGCGTACACGCCCCATTTGACGACCGGATTGAACACCACGACCGAGGCGAACAGCGCGACCTTGTTGATCCAACTCACCAGCGCGGCGAGCACGACAAAAACAAGCAGTCCAGCGCCAAGCGTCGGCAACATCGTAATGAACACGCCGATGGCGAAACTCCGGGCGATCTGTTTTGCGGAGTACTCCTCGGAAAACGAGTCGTGAAGGGCAGTGACAACGCGTGCGCCGTATGCATTGAGCCGGATTCGAATTCCGGCGAGAGCGCCCATAGCGGCGGAAACGGGACGGACCGATAAAATCTTGCTGGCCTGCCGAGAGGAGCCACCACCGAGGGTTCCAACGCGCTCGGAGTCCACAGATCCACTGCCAATGACCAAGCCACCGTTCGAGACAACCGTTCGTGATGGAGTCTGCCAGATTGCCCGCGAGTCGACCGAGTGGCTGTCGACGGGGTTCGACGGCGGGCGCTGGCACGCCGACGTCGCCTACAACTGCACCGTCCCCAGTGGCTGGAGCGACACCGATCTCCGTGGCTACGTCGACCAACGGCTCGATGCGACGGATTTCGAGGCCGAAGGGCCGGCGTTGTTGACGGGTGTCGACCAGCGACACGCCCGTGTCGCCGTCTTCGATCCGGTCGGCGTCGTCGTCACCGCGGGGCTCTCGAATCCGGCGACGGTGCCACCGCGGTCGGTCGGCAGCAACACAACCAGTGAGGCGAACACGGTTGTCGACGGCGATGGCGGTGATGACCAACCACCGTCACCGACCGAGTACACGCCCGGAACAATCAACATCATCGCGGTGACGACGCGGGCGCTCGAACCGGGCGCGCTTGCAAACCTCGTTTCGGTCGTCACCGAGGCAAAAACCGCAACCCTCCAGAAACAAACGGGATTTTCGGGGACGACCAGCGACGCGGTCGTCGTCGGCTGCGACCGCTCCGGCGAGCCAACCCCGTTTTCGGGATCGGCAACCTCGGTCGGGCGGGCGGCACGTGCCTGTGTTCGCGATGCGTTGACGGCGTCGCTTGCCTCTCGGTATGTCGACGAAGAACCCCCGCAGTCGGTTGCAGCCGCAAAGTATGGCTGTGAAACAACGGTCGAAACAACGGTGTCGACGCCGACACGCGACGCTGAAACAGAACCAACCGAGTAGTTGGCGGCAGCGACTCAGTCGGTGTCGCGGCGACGCGGAATCACCGCAAACACGATCAGTGAGACGAGCGCCACAAGCGCGGCTACCGGCCCGAAGCCGGGCGTCGAGACCGATACGTCATCGGACTGCTCGCTCTCGGCCGCATCGGCAACGGCGCTCGGCTCATCGATCAGATCGGGATGCAGTTGCGCACTCAGGTTGCGCGTCGAGTAGACGACGCTCCGGGGGGCCGCTTGGTTGAGATAGTTGACTTCCAGCATCGCCGTCCGGTTGGTTTGGGCCGCGGTCGTCAACGAGTACGGTTCGGACTCGATGATTTGGCCCTCGGTTTGGTCGGTGATAATGAGTACCTCGGGGTCGAGTTCGAGGACGACCTCGTCGCTGACGACTTGGTAGCCGTCAAACTCGTCGGCAACGACGTTTTCGCCGCCGCTGGCGACGATGATTTCGTGGATGAACGTGCCGTTGCCGACGCTGAACCCACCCAACAACGGGTACATCACCCGCGGCTGCTCGGCATCGGCGGTCAGCGTCTCGATGGCCTCGACGTTCTCCCACATCCACTCGTTGGTTTCGGCGGCCGCCTCGCTGTTGCCGGTCAGCGTGCCGACGGTGGTCGTTTTCTCGGCAACGTCATCGAAGTCAGTTGCTTCGGAGAAGTGATACACCGTCAGCCCGGCCTCACGGAGCGTTTCGACGGTGTCGGTGCTGGTCGCGTTTGGCGCGAGCACCAGATCGGGTTCGGTGCCGACAACGCGCTCGACGCTCACGCCGAGTTCGGTCGAGGAGACGTTCTCGCGGGTTTCAGCGTTTTCGAGGTAGTGGGCGAACTGTGTGAGACCAACAACCTGGTCTTCAGCACCAAGTTCCCACATGATTTGAGCGGCACTCGGGTTCGTCGTTGTCACGCGTTCGGGCCGTTCCTCGATGGTCACCTCGGTCCCGGTCGCGTCGGTCAGCGTGACGGGGAAGTCAGCGTCGTCGGCCGAAGCGGCCGCGTCGTCGACGCCGAACGCCCGGTCCGGGGGCGACGCGTCGTCGACACCAGAAACAGCGCCGGCGGCCGCGACGGGGGCGACGCCGACTAGCGCGCCAACCAACAGGAGTGAGACACAGAGTGTGAGCAATCGGAAGTGAAGTGGACGGTTCAGTCGCATACCATCCATCAACAGTAATCCAATAAGTATTTGCCTACTGCAAGTCGGCTTTCATTCATGGA
>LKMS01000072.1 GCA_001563965.1 Haloferacaceae archaeon PL-Br10_E2g29
CTCAAACACCGCCTGCTGCGCGCGACCGACCGCGAAACGAAAGTCGAGGCGATGGCGCGCTCGCTTCGGTTCATGGAACACACCGGTACGGCGGGGTTCATCGAGTTTCGCGAAGGCGGTGTCGAGGGCGTCAAAATGCTTCGCGACGCGCTGGCTCGCCGGCCAATCGAGCCGACAGTTCTCGGTCGCGAAACCGAAGCCGCAATGAAAGCCGGCGACGGGTTTGGTGCATCCGGGGCGCGCGATGGCGACTTCGACGAACTCCGCAACGCAACCCGCCGAGCGGACAAACTGTTCGGCATTCACGCCGGCGAGCGCGACGCCAGCGACATCCATCCGGCACTCGATCTCTCGCCGGACTTTCTGGTGCATCTCGTCTATGCCCAAGAGAGCCATCTCGACCGCATCGAGGAGGGCGAAATTCCCGCCATCGTCTGTCCGCGCTCGAACCTCGTCACCAACGTCGGCGTGCCGCCGATTGCCACACTGGCCGAACGGACGACCGTCGCGCTCGGCACGGACAACGCGATGACCAACAGCCCCTCGATGTTTCGCGAGATGGAGTTCGCCGCGAAGCTCTCGGATCTGCCCGCGCCGACGATTCTGCGGATGTCGACGCGAAACGGCGCGAAAATTGCGGGGCGAAACTACGGCGTGATCGAACCGGGGCGCGAGGCCAAACTGCTCGTGCTCGACGGCAACTCGGACAACCTGTGTTACGCCAAGGATGTCGTCCGCGCGGTCGTCCGGCGGGCGGGCCACGGCGACATTTCGCGGGTTGTGCTCTGAGAACGCTGGGCTGCGCCTCGCTGCGCGGACGGTTGTCGGCCGCGTTGTCGTCACCACCCCGTTACGACTCGTAACGATCAAACCCCTTCCAGCCCGTAGCTAGTGTTGTGACAACGTGGATTGAAACGCCCGAAGGCGGTCGCAGTCGGGGGGCGGCCGGCCTCGCCCGCGCGTGGGTCGAAGTACTCGTTCGCCCGCGGCGATTTTTCCGCAACGGGGTTGCGCCCGGCGATCAAGCGCCGGGGCTAGCGTTCGCCGTGGCGATCGCACTCGCGTACGTCGTGGGCATTCTCGCGGTCGACCCAACGCGAATTTTGGGCCCCGATCGGATTCCGGTGCTCGGCGGCAGTCCGACACTCACGGTCGTGTTGGTGCTGCTCGCAACGGGGGTCGCCCTCGCACCGGCGGGACTGCATCTGCTGGCGGCGCTCCAGACCGTGTTGTTGATGGTGACCGTCAACGACCGCGCCGGCGTCAGCGAAACGGTGCAGGTGCTTGCGTACGCGGCCGCACCGTGTGCGCTGGCGTGGGTGCCGGTCGCGGGCGTGGCGATGGTCTGTGCGCTGTACAGCACGGTGCTGTTGGTCGTCGGCCTCAGTGTTGTCCACCAGACGTCGCCCGTTCGGGCGACGGCCGCCGCCGCGATTCCCGCAGCGCTCGCCTTCTGGGTCGGCTTCGGCGGCCTGTCGTCGCTACGGGCGGTATCAGCGCTTGTGGGTGCATAACAGCCACCGGTTGCCACAGACGCGTTTCGACAACCGTTAAAGGGTGGCGCTATTTCGTCTTAGCAAATGGGTTCGTGTATCATTTGTGGCATTCCTGTTGAGGGCGGCTACGTCTGCGACAGCCACCAGGAAGACGTCATTTTCGAGTTCCGCGGCAACCACGCATCGCAACTAATCGACAACCGGTTTTATTTGGGAACCGTCGACGGCTACGCCGATTTCGGCGTCTTCATCGACATCGCACCCGGCGTCACCGGCCTGCTGCACCGCAGCGAGTTGGATCGTCGGCTCGAGAGTCTCTCGTGGGAGCCAGGCGACACCGTCTGTGTTCGCGTCAACAACGTTCGTGACAACGGCAACATCGATCTCGGCAAATCGATCCGACAGTCCGAATCCGAGTTCCGCGGGAAACTGATTCTCGACGGCGACGAGGAGAAACTCCCCGAAAGCCAAAAAAAAACTGAAACCGCTGACGAGGACGACGCAGTAGACGGCGACGCAGGCGATGAAACACCGAGCGACGGCGACGGTGCGAGTGACGACGACCCATCGGACGAAGCCGACCCCGAACCGACCGAGCCAGTAACGGTCAGAACGCCCGAATCCGACGGTACCGAACGCGCCAGCGAGCGCACAGGCGAACCACCGAGCGACACCGCCGTCAGCGCCAAACGGGAGCGAACGACAAACGGTGGCGGTGCCGTTGCCGTCGCCGAATCTCCGGCTGATTCGACGGGTGAGCGCGACGTCGTTGATGAAACGGACGTGACTGACGCGGTCGACTACGCAGAAACCCGCGTCGAGCAGCTCGCAGACCGCGTTGGCGATCGGGTTCGACTCGACGGCGAAATCGTCTCCGTTCGCCAGACGGGCGGCCCAACCGTCTTCGAACTCCGCGATGAAACCGGCGTCATCGACTGTGCCGCGTTCGTCGAGGCCGGCGTTCGCGCTTACCCCGACATCGAACTCGGCGACATCGTCCGGCTCGACGGTGAAGTCGAAAAACGCCGCGGCGAACTCCAGGTCGAAACCGACAATCTCGTCGCGCTCGAAGACGAGGAGTGCGACGCGGTGACGACCCGGCTGGCCGACGCACTGCGCGACCGTGCCCGACCCGACAGCCTCACGCCAATCGGCGATCACGAGGCAGTTGCCGCGCTCGAAGCGCCACTCCTCGATGTGGCCGAAGCGATCCGACGAGCGATCCTCGAATCCCGACCGGTCGTCATCCGGCATCCCGCGACCGCCGACGGCTACGTCGCCGGCGCGGCCATCGAGCACGCCGTGTTGCCGCTCGTCCGCGAGGAACACGCCCGCTCGGATGCAGAGTACCACTACATCGTCCGCCGGCCGCTCGACGACGCCATCTACGGGATGAATGCGGCGACGAACGATGCGACGCGGATGCTCCAAGACCGCGACCGCCACGACGAGAAACTGCCGCTGTTCTGTTTTGTTGGCACCGCAAGCACGACCGATTCGGCCGACGGCCTCGGTCTGCTCGGTGTATATGGGGCCGAACGAATCGTCCTCGACGCGCTTGCCGCAGACAGCGATGTCGACGACGTGGCCGAACAGGTCGTCACCGCCGACGCCACCACGGTCAACCTCACGACTGGCGCGCTGACCGCGACGCTTGCGGCCGCACTCAACACCGACGTGAGCGAGGAGATGGCGCATCTGCCCGCCGTGAGCTACTGGGAGAACACCCCTGCAGCCTACACCGCGGCGGCCGAGGAAGCCAGCTACGACGCCGAGCAGGTGACGAACCTGCGCGAAGCGGTTGCCCTCGAAGCGTACTACCAGTCGTATCAGGACAAACGCGAACTCATCACCGACCTCCTGTTCGAGGATGCCGGAAGTCTCGCCGCACACATCTCCGAGCAGTTCCGCGAGAAACTCGGAACCGAACTGGCGACGGCACAGGCGAATCTCACGAGCGCCGAGCGCGACGGCGTCGCGGTTTCGCTGCTCGACACCGAGCAGTTCACCCACCGCTACGACTTCCCGCCAACGAGCCTCCTGCTCGATGCGCTTCACCGTGCCGAGCGCGAGGGTGAGCGCTTTGTCACCGTCGGCATCGGTATGGACGAACTGTATCTTCGAAGTACGCAGCCGCTCGACATCCGCGCGGTTGCTGCCGACGCCGCCGAGGCGGCACCTGAAGCCGCGATCACGGCCCGAGGAATCCGCGAAGGTCGAATCGAGTTCCTCGCCGGCAAACGCGAAGCCGCACAGAACGCCGTGCTCGACGCGGTTGCCGCACAGTTCGCATAATCGAGTTCGCCGAGTAAGTCGTTCGTGCGTCGACGGTTTCGGCTGTCTACGGACGATAGCGCACCTCACGTTACGCTTAAGATACTTCATGCACCACAAATCAAGAGAGTTCATGCCGCCCGAGATTCAGGTTCTTCACGTCGACGACGACCCTGCGTTCGCCGAGGTAACAAAGACCTATCTCGAACGCGAGGAGCCGCAGTTGGTCGTCGACACCGAAACCGATCCACGAACGGCACTCTCGAGAATCGAGGCCGACGCACCCGACTGTGTCGTCTCCGACTACGAGATGCCGGAAATGGATGGCCTGGAACTGCTCGAATCGGTTCGCGAGAGACACCCTCGACTGCCGTTCGTGTTGTTTACTGGCAAGGGAACCGAATCAATCGCGAGCAACGCGATTGCCGCTGGCGTCTCCGAGTATGTCCAAAAGGAAGTCGGAACCGACCAGTATGCGGTGTTGGCCACACGAATCACCAACAGCGTCGAGCGCTACGCGCGCGAGCGCGAACTCGAACAGTACCGAACGCTGGTCGAAACCGCGGGCGACGCGATGTGCGTGCTCGATGAAAACGCCCGATTCGACGTCGTCAACGCGGCGTTCGAGCGACTCGTGGATCGCGATCGGAACGATCTCATCGGCAGTCACATCTCGGCGGTGTTGCCATCGACGGCGATCGAACAGGGCAGACAGGCCGTCCAGTCGCTGCGTACCGGCGAATCCGGGACGTTCGAATCCGAATCGTTCACCGTGACGACCGACGATTCCGAGGGGAATCGGCGACACTACGACGCAACGCTTTCGCTGGTCGGTTCGGACGATTCGTTCGAGGGAACGGTCATCGTAATTCGAGAGAGTACCGAACAGCGGCGAAAACAACAGCTTCTCGACGGCCTGTTCGAAGAATCGCTCGACGGCATTGGCGTCAAAGAGATTGTGACCGACGACGACGGCCAGCCAACCGACTACATCTACCGTCGGGTGAACGACCGGTTCGAAGCGCTGACCGGAATCGAGGCCGACGTCGTGGTCGGCAACCGCGCAACGGAGGTCATCGAGGGCATCGAAGAGACACCGTTTATCGAAATATTTGGCGAGGTTGGCCTCGGTGGCGACCCGGTTCGGTTCGAACAGTACTCCGAGCCGCTGGAACGGTACTACGACATCTCGGCGTTCTCGCCGCGGTACGGCGAGTGTATCTCGATTTTCTCCGATATCACTGACCGAAAGGAACGCGAACACGAGCGCGAACGGATTCGCGAACTGCTCACCGTGACCGAACAGTTGGCCGGGGTCGGCGGCTTTGAGGTCGACGCCGAGAGCCGCGAGGTGCGCTGGACGGAAGGGACGTATTTGCTTCACGGATTCGACCCTGGCGACGGCTTCGAGCCAACGCTCGAGAATGCACTCGCGTTCTACCATCTCGATGATCGCGAGACGATCGAGCGGGCGGTCACCCGCTGTCTGGAGACCGGCGAACCCTACGACGAGGAGCTTCGACTGCACACAGCAGACAGTGGCCAACGGTGGGTCCACACGACCGGGAAAGCCGTCACCGCGGACGACGAAATCGTCGCCGTTCGCGGGGCGATTCAAGATGTGACCGAGCGCAAAGAACGTGAGCGTGAACTCCAGCGCTACGAGGAGCTTCTCGAGTACTCGCCGGATCTGATCGTCGTGTTGGACGAGGATGGAACGGTCGAGTATCAGAGCTCGCCGTCGCCGTTGTTCGAGTGGGAACCACACAATGTCGAAGGAAAATCACCGTTCGACTACATTCATCCCGAAGACCGAGAGATGCTCGTCGAACACTTCGAGCAGCTCCGCCGGACGCCGGGACGTATCGACACCACGGAGTTCCGTGCGGAGGGTGCCGACGGAGCGTACCACTGGATCGAAAGTCGGGCCCAGAACTTCATCGATACCGACCCGATCGACGGCATTCTCGCCGTGATGCGCGACGTGAGCGAACGCAAGGAACGCGAACGGGCGCTCGAAGCGAAGAACCACCAGCTCGAAGAGTTCACCAGCGTTGTCTCACACGATCTGCGCAACCCGTTGAACGTCGCCGAGGGTCGGCTCGAACTGGTTCGCAATGACTGTGAGAGTGAGCATCTTGAGCCCATCGGCCGCGCACACGAACGAATGCACGCGCTGATCGACGACCTGCTGACGCTCGCTCGGGAGGGCGAACCGGTGGGCGAACTCGAGTCGGTCGCACTCGACTCGCTCGTCACCAGCTGTTGGTCGAACGTCGCAACCGCGAAAGCGACCGTTGTCACCGACACCGACCGAGTCGTGCGCGCCGATGAGAGCCGCCTCCAACAGCTGGTTGAAAATCTCCTGCGAAACGCCGTCGAACACGCCGGCGACGACGTCACCATCACGATTGGCGAACTGGCCGACGGTTTCTATGTCGAGGACGACGGCCCCGGAATTGCCGACGCCGAGCGCGACGAGGTGTTCGATGCGGGGTATTCGACCGCACGGAACGGAACCGGGTTCGGCCTGAGCATTGTCAAGCAGGTTGCCGATGCCCACGGCTGGAAGATTCGTGTGTGCGAGGGGCCGACGGGCGGTGCACGGTTCGAAATAACCGGGATTTCGTTCGCCGAGTGAGCGCGACCGCCGTGGCGCGTTACTCGGTTAGCAGGTCGTCAGCAAGATTCGCAAACCGGTCGACGAGGCGGTCGATCAACCGTGGTTCGATCTCTCTGAGCAGTCGGTAAACCGCCTCTTCGTTCCGGAGTCGGATCGTCGTCGAGCCGTGAGTTCCGTTCTGAGACGCTGTTTTGGTGACGACGCCGTACTCGACGAGTCGCGACAGATGCCATTCGATCGTGCTTCGAGCCAAGTCGAGTCGGGAGGCAATCTCGGCGGGTTGCATCCCGGGCGTTTGCAAGAGACACAGGACGACTTCGCGGGTTGTTTCGCGGCGGAGGAGGGCGATTGTCCCGCGCTCCCACGCCGAATACGTCGGCGGATAGTAATGAGTGCGTCCACAGATGGCTTCCTTCTGAACTGCCTCTTGGTTCGTCAGTCGGCGAAGGTGGTACTGCGTTTGGCCGGTTGCGATGTCGAGGTGTCGGCCAATCGCATTGAAATGGAGTCCCGGATTGCGGTAGATGCAGTCTTTGACGGCCGCGTTTGTGGAAGTCATCAGCGAGTGTGTATTCGATGCTACGGCTGGCGAAATATAAACACCACGCGATTTCTCACGACGTGAGAACAACCGAAACCGGCCAGTCGAAAGCGCGGACCGAAATTCTTAGGCACAGGTCAGCTATTGAGACAGTAACATGCATTCGGCACTCGGTTGGACGCTTATGAACTCCAGTGAGACGTGGCCCGGCGTTGAGGGATCGCTGCCGTTGCTCGGCGTAATTTTGCTTGCTGGCGTCGGCACTGGTGTGCTGTTCGTCATGAGTTTGCTCACCTATCTCGACCGCCGGACAACGCGCTATCTGCTCGTCACAATCGCCGTCGGCGCACTGTTCGGGCGGTCGATTATCGGCATTGGCACCGTTTTCGGCCTCGTTCCGATGCCGATCCATCACCTGCTGGAACACAGTCTGGATTTCCTGATTGCCGCCGTGATTCTGTACGCCGTCGTCCGGAACAAGCCAACCCATCTCGAAACGCCACCCGACGAGCTTTCTTAGCCAGCGTTCGACGACTGTACCAGTTGCAAGCGTTCGGTGTCGACTGTTCTCACCGAAACACCCACAGAAGGCTGCTGTGGCCGTTTCCGCGGTTCGATAGCC
>LKMS01000073.1 GCA_001563965.1 Haloferacaceae archaeon PL-Br10_E2g29
CATACTGTCCGTCGATCACACTCGAACCGACCACCCACATCCTACTCACAGTCCACTGATGCACTCACACACGACATTCCCCACCGTCACACAGGTTTCGTAGCATGGTACATCCACTCACGTATCCGACAGCTGAAACGGCCCCGGCAATCGAAACAGCTGGCGGCCGTCAAGATCCGACCAGCGGCACCACACCAGCCGAGCAAACCGGCCGAACTGCCGCGTCAGAAAACCAACCGGCGGCCACACCACAACAAACACAGACACCGACCGTTGATTCTCCCGCGCAGTCTCTCGATGCAGCAACCGAACCGACCGCCGATAACGACGAGAAGCCCGAGCCGCTGCCGCTCGATCAGGTGTTCAGCATTCTCAAAAACCAGCGACGACGACACGTGTTGCGAATTCTCAAGGCGACCGACGAGCCCGAAGTCTCGCTCAGCGACCTTGCCGAACAGATCGCGGCCTGGGAGAACGACAAACCAATCGCACAGATCACCTCCGGTGAGCGCAAGCGGGTCTACGTCGGCCTCTATCAGTGCCACCTGCCAAAAATGGACGGCATGGATGTGATTTCGTTCAACAAGCCACGAGGGCTGATCTCGCTCAGCTCGGATGTTGACGTGCTCTACGGCTATCTCGACACGGTCGATGAGCCCGAGGAGCCGTCGTGGCACGCCTACCCAGCGCTGTTGTCGGCTGGGGCGGCACTCGTACTGACGGGTGCACTACTCGCACAGTCGACGACAACGATGCCCCTTATCGAGTCGGCCGTCGTCTTACTCATCGGCTCGTTTTCGGTCTATGCGCTCGTCAGCTTCTCCCGACAGCGTGAGGCAACAGACGAACAGGCGATGGTCGCGGAGGAACAATGAGTTTCGTCACCCGTGGCTCACAGGCGACAGTAGATTCGAACGTCACGGTTGGCTACCAGTATGCCGCAGACGTTGGCCCAACGGTGCTCGGCGACGACGCACGACTCCGGTCGGGGACAACCATCTACGCGGACGTCGAGGTCGGCCACGGCTTCATCACCGGTCACGATGCGCTGGTTCGCGAGGGAACGACCGTTGGCGACAACGTCGTTCTCGGGTCGAAGTCGGTGCTCGACGGCCGGGTGACCGTTGGCGACGACGTCCGTATCCAGACCGGCGTCTACGTGCCGCCGGCCAGCCGCATCGACGACCGGGTGTTTTTGGGACCGAACGTCGTGCTCACGAACGATCCCTACCCACTGCGACAGGCTGTCGATCTCACGGGGCCGACCATCGAGGCCGACGTTTCGGTCGGCGCAAATGCGACGGTTCTCCCCGGCGTCACCGTCGGGAGGGGTTCGTTTGTTGCCGCCGGGGCGGTCGTCGTCGACGATGTTCCACCGCGAACGCTGGCGGTCGGCGTTCCCGCCACGCACCGCCCGCTGCCCGACCCGCTTGACACCGGAAACATGGTCGCATGATTCCGGTTGCCGACCCGCAGTTCGGCGAACGCGAGATCGACGCCGTTTGCGCCGTGCTCGAAAGCGGATACGTCGCCGACGGCCCGGAGGTCCGGTCGTTCGAACGGGAGTTCGCCGACTACTGCGGGGCCGAGCACGCGGTGGCGACCTCCAACGGCACCACCGCGTTGCACGCGGCCATCGTCGCGCTCGGACTCGGCGAGGGCGACCGGATCGTCACCACCCCGTTTTCGTTCGTCGCCAGCGCCAACGCGATCAGATTGGCGGGTGCGACCCCTGTCTTTGCGGACATCGATCCCGAAACGTACACGCTGGATCCTGCCGCTGCCGAGCGGGCCGTGCGCGAAACCGGCGCGGACGCGATTCTCGCTGTGCATCTCTACGGACTGGCTGCCGATATGGACGCACTCGGTGAGGTCGCCGCCGACACCGACACGCTGCTAATCGAGGACGCCGCCCAAGCCCACGGCGCAACCTACCACGGCGATTTCGTGGGCACGCTCGGCGACGCCGCCTGCTTCTCGTTTTATCCGACAAAAAACATGACGACAGGTGAGGGCGGGATGGTTCTCACCGACGACCAGGTCGTCGCCGACCGTGCGGCGAGCTTTATCAACCACGGACGCGGCGGCGAGCGCCGCTACGATCACGCACAACTGGGCCACAACTTCCGGTTGACCAGCATCGCCGCCGCGATCGGCCGGGTTCAACTCGAGCGGCTCGCTGACTGGATCGACCGCCGGCGTGCAAACGCCGCCAGACTGACCGACGCGATCGAGCCACTCGACAACGTGGATGCACCCGTCGAGCCAGCCGGCTATGGCCACGCCTACCATCAGTATACGGTTCGCTGTGCCGACCGCGACGCGGTTCGCGAGCGACTCGCCGAGGCTGGTGTTGATTCGGGCATCTACTATCCAACGCCGATTCACCAGTTGGGCGCCTATGACGACACGGCGGTGTCGATGCCGGTGGCCGAGCGGGCGGCAACCGAAGTGCTCTCGCTGCCGGTCCATCCTGCACTGACCGACACGGAGGTCGACCAGGTCGCAAGCGCGCTGTCGGCACTCGAAACACAGCCGCTGCAGTGACTGTGCCGCGCCGGTGACCGGATTGCTGCGAGAACAGCTCGATGTGGCCGGTGGGGCACGCGGCGTGTGGCTGCTTTTTCGTACAACTGTCCGCCCTTAGTGACAGATCCTCCCGTGTTGGTACCGCTCAAAATTCCTGCTGTGGCTGGTGAACGGCCGCCTCGGATCCCGGTAGCTCAGTCGCTACCGCGATTGCCGGCAGTCTGCACGACGCAGGTAGTGGTTGCTTGCATGCAGGTAAGCGACCTATTACTACCCGGATTTAACGTCTCATCTCGGGTGTAATGGCCGAACATCGTCCATCGCTCGATGCCGACTCGCTCGGCGACGTCGAGTTCACCCACCGGTGGTATCGCCGCTTTCTCGAAGCGCTCCAGGAAGCGGGCTACCAGTTCACCAGTTTCACCGACTCGCTTGGTGCGGGAGACCTGCTGCTCCGACACGATGTGGATCTCTCGATCGACGCGGCGCTCACGATGGCCCAAATCGAAGCCGAGCTCGACATCACCTCGACCTACTTCGTGTTGGTGTCGTCAGCACTGTACAATCCGTTCGAACGCAGCCACAGCGAGGCGCTCGCCGAGATCGAAGCGCTCGGTCACGAGATTGGCCTTCACTTCAGCACACACCGATACTGGCCGGCCGACGAACCGCCGGCAGCTGAGGCAATCGAAATCCGCGTTGCCGCCGAACAGGCCATGCTCGAAACGGTCTGTTCGCCGGTCGAAACCGTCTCGTTTCACCGGCCGCCGTCGTGGGTGCTGAACCGGACATTTTCGGGGTTTCGAAGCACCTACGAGTCGCGCGTGTTCGACGAAATCGGCTACGTTGCCGACTCAACTCAACGCTGGCGACACGAGCCACCGGACGTCGACAGCTTCCCCGAGACCGCACAGGTGCTCACGCATCCGGGGCTCTGGGCCGCTGTCGACGCCGACTTCGACGAGCGAGTAACCCAGGCGATACGCGACGCCTGCACCCACAGTGAACGTGCCACGCGTCAGGAGTTCGGCACCGAAACCACGACCGGAGAATCCACATGAGCCACGACAATCGACAGCAGCAGTCACGCACAACACCCAGCACCGAACGCGGCCGAACTGGCATCCATCTGCTCGGACAAGCAGTGGGGAGCGTCACCGGGGGCACTCATGTATAAGGATCACACGGTCGCCGTGGTTGTCCCCGCGTACAACGAGGAAGGGTTCGTTGGGAGCGTCATCGACGACCTGCCGACATTTATCGACCGCGCGTACATTGTTGAGGACGGCTCGACCGACAACACCTGGGCGGAGATTTGCGAACACAGCGAGCGGCGCAACGCAGCCCATGAGGGCCGGTTCGACGAACTCGTCATCCCGATTCGACACGACGAAAACCGTGGCGTTGGCGGGGCGATCAAAACCGGCTACCAGCGCGCCCGCAAAGAACGGATCGAGATCACCGCGGTTCTCGGTGGTGACGACCAGATGGATCCCGCCGTGTTGACCGCCTATCTCGACCCGATTGCCGACGGATCGGCGGACTACACCAAGGGAAACCGATTCAGTCGAGCCGACGACTGGGAGACGATGCCACGGTTTCGGTTGTTCGGCAACGTCGTCCTCTCGTATCTCACGAAGATCGCCAGCGGCTACTGGGGCATCATGGACTCGCAAAACGGCTACACCGCCATCTCGCTGTCGGCACTCGACGCCACCGACATCGACGGCATGTACGAGTACTACGGCTACTGCAACGACCTGTTGGTTCGACTCAACGCGGCCGATGTTCAGGTTGCCGACGTGCCGCGGTCATCGACGTACGCCTACACCGACGGCTGGAAAAGCCACATTGCCTACCACGAGTACATTCCCCGCGTTTCGGGGATGTTGGCGCGAAGCTTTGGCTGGCGACTCCGCCGAAAGTATCTGATCACCGAGTACAACCCGGTCGCCCCGCTGTATCTCGCGGGCGCGACGTTGGTCGGACTCAGCCTTGCCGGGCTGGTGAACTCGCTGCGGAGCCGCGAACAGGATTCGGGCTCGTGGGTGGTGTCGACAACGCTCGGCGCGAGCGTGCTGTTTATCGCCTCACTGCTCGACCGCGAAGCGAACGCACACCTCGAAACCAAAGTTCGCGACAGCGACGGCGACGAGAAGAAATCGGCTGACGACGAAGCGAGCCAATCCAGCGACGACGACGAAACCGGCACGGACGAAACGGCCGATCGCGAAACGGATGTCACCGCGGAGCCGAACGAGGACGGCGGCCTCATTCCGTCCAACCCGCTGTCGGTGGGTGAGTAGATGAGCCGACAACCCCGCCGAAAGCTGACCGTTCTCATGACGGGTGCGGGCGCACCGGGCGCATCGGGCATTATCCAGAGCCTTCGGGCCACCGACGAACGACAGATTCGGATCGTCGGTGTCGACATGGATCCCGACGCCTACGGCTTCGCGCTCGTCGACGACGCCTACACCGTCCCCGCTGGCGACGACCCCGACTACATCGACCGGCTGGTGGCAATCGAACGGCAGGTCGGTGCTGATGTGGTGCTCCCGTTGACGACGGCGGAAATCGAGCCGCTTGCGGCCAACACTGCCCGTTTCGAGGCGACCGTAATGGTGTCGACCGCCGCGTCGCTGGCGGTTGCCAACGACAAAAGCCAGCTGTACGAGTTTCTCGCGGACGCAGGCTTCGATGCCGCGCCAGTTTCCCACCGCGTCGAGTCGGCGACAGCGTTCACCGACGCCGTTGCGTCGTTGGGCTATCCCGACGTGCCGGTCTGTTTCAAGCCACCGGTCGCAAGCGGGATGCGCGGCTTCCGGGTGCTCGATGAGGGAACTGACCGACTGACCCGACTGCTCGAAACCAAACCCGACAGCCCGGTCACCACGCTCTCGGAGGTGCTTCCGATCCTCTCTTCGGGCGACTCGTTCCCTGAACTGACCGTCATGGAGTACCTGCCGGGCATGGAGTACAGCGTTGACGTGTTGGCCATGGGCGAGCGGGTCGGCCCCGTGGTTCCGCGGTCGCGAGCGCACACCCGCGCAGGCATCTCGTTTGGCGGAACCGTCGAACAGCGAACGGATCTCATCGAGATGGCCAGCGAAATCAGCCGCGCGCTCGGACTCGAGTACAACGTCAACATCCAGTTCAAACTCGATGCCGACGGCGTCCCAAAGATTCTCGAGATCAACCCGCGGGTCGCCGGAACGATCATCATGTGTACCGGCGCGGGCGCAAACCTCCCGTATCTGGCCGTGAAGTACGCCCTCGATGAGCCGATTCCGCCGGTCGATATCGAGTGGGGCACCCGGATGAGCCGGTTCTGGCAGGAGCTTTTCCGCACGCCCGACGGCGAACCGTTCCAACTCGAACCCGAACCGATCCATCGGTTTGCGGTTCCACCCAGCGTGGCCGAACAATGACGACATCGATTCGCGCCGTCTGTTTCGATCTCGACGATACGCTCTATCCGTACCGGCAGTACGCGCGCTGTGGACTCGCTGCCGCCGCCGACCTGCTTGCAGCGGAAACTGGCGAGCGGTACCACGAACAGCTCCACGAACTCTACGTCGACGGCGGGATTACCCACGGAACGTTCGACGTGCTTGCCGAGCGAAACGGACTCCCCGACCGACTCGTCGCCGACTGTGTCGAGGCGTTTCACACCAGTGATGAGCCACTGACCCCGTATCCAGCCACCGAAAAGGCGCTCGAACAGCTCACTCCCACATACGCGTGTGGTGTGATCACCGACGGTCGGGGCGGTCGTGAGAAACTCCGACGACTCGGCCTCGAATCGTCCTTCGACCACGTCGTCGTCGGTCCAGAGCACAGCGAGTCAAAAGAGAGCCGTATCGTGTTCGACCGAATGCTGTCGGTGCTGTCGGTGTCACCGGCCGAAACCGTCTACGTCGGCGACGACCCACGGGTCGATTTTCGACACCCGAACCGGCTGGGAATGACGACCATTCGCGTCAGAACGGGACGGTATGCCGACGCCGACCCACCGGCGGAGATAGACGAACCCGACTACGACTGTCCCAGTCTGACGGCGGTGCCCACAATTGTCGCGTCGGCCGCGTCGATCGAAGCACAATCGATCAGCAGGGTCGACAGCGACCCACGCTCGGAGGATCCCAATGTCCGATAACTGGGATGAGGTGAGCTACGTGATCAGCTCATCGTACCGTGTGAAGGTGCTCCAACGGCTCGCAGACTCGCCGGCGACTCCCTCCACCATTGCCGACGACACGGGCCGGCCGATCACCCACATCTCGCGGTCGCTCCAGGGGCTGCGAGAGCACGAGCTGGTCGATCTGTTGGTATCCGAGGAACGACAAAAGGGCCGCGTCTACGGCATTACCGACCGTGGCGAAGCGATCTGGGAGACGATCGAGGCACAGAACCTCGCGTAACACGCGGCGATCGCAGTCGGTGTTACTCCTCGTCGGTTGGAATCAACTGTTCTGGAGACCGTTTGTACCGGGGGGTGGCGGTGAATTTGGCAATGCGGTCGAGGTCGCTTTCCGAAATGAACTCCGTCATGCACCCAAGAAAGACAGTCGGTGGGGTTAGTAATACAATCACTACACTCGGGTAGGCCGTACATTCGTAGCACCTGCTTAAATACGAGTAAGGTAACAATTCACACGGCAACCAGTCACTACATATAGCCGAGATCGCGGAGCCGACCCATCAGCGCCTCTTTGTCTTGGGCGCGGCCCGCCCGTTCGGTCGTATTGTCGAGATCCTGGAGCCACGCCGGTTGCGTGGAAGATTTTGTCGTACTGATCTCGCTGCCCAACGAGCGAAACCCTGCGAAATAGTTCGGCGAGATCGGCAGATCCGTCTTGCTGACTCCCTCGGGGAGGTCATCGGCCGACTGTGGGACGTAGCCCTCGGGATATCCCGCGACCGTGTCGGGAACAACGTAGTTCCAGAAGGCGTCCCAGACGTCGCGTTCGTCGAACTGGAGGATCGGCTGGATGCGGTC
>LKMS01000074.1 GCA_001563965.1 Haloferacaceae archaeon PL-Br10_E2g29
CGCTGACGACCAGCCAGAAGGCGGTAACGCTCACGACGACCGTCAGCACGACGGCGGCGGTGTAGCCCTCGGTGTAGGCGATGCTCGCGGTGCCGAGCGGCGGCATTGCGAGCGAGCCGACGCCGGCAGCGACGTTGAACACGCCGACGACCGCCGAGTCCTTCTCGGGCGGGTAGACGGTCAACAGGAGCGGAATGTAGAGCGCGGCACAGCCACCCAGTCCGAGGCCAATGAGAATCACGGCGAGTGCCAACACCGGCAGGTTCGGGGCGACCAGCAGCGCGATGCCGACGATGGCACAGCCTAGTGAGACAAGAAACGCCCGGCGCGACCCGACTCGGTCGGCGAAATAGCCGCCACCGATTCGCGAGATGATGCTGACCCCACCGATCAGTCCGAACATCGTCGCCGCCCCGGACGCGGTCAACCCGCGCGCGATGAACAGGTCGCTCGCGAACGCCGCCAACAGTTGGTACCACGCGAACGCGAGGCCGATGCCGACGAACAACACCTGAAACCGCCGGGTTCCCGCCAGCGTTCGGAGCCAGCCAACGAGGTCGATCGTCGTCGCCGTCGACGTGGTTGTCCACGGGGGGCGGCGACACAGTACGCCGGCGAGCGCAAACGCGAGTGCCGTCACCGCAAGAATCATCAGAAACGCCCGCTCGACCCCGATCGTCGACAGCGCGGCCTGCCAGAGCGGCGGAAGCAGGAACAACCCGAGGCCGTTGCCGACGAAAATCAGCCCGGTTGCCGCCCCGCGGCGCTCGTCAAACCACCGTGGGACGATGGAGGCGACGAGGACGAACACCGTTCCCAGCGCGAGCCCCAGCACCGCGAACACGACGAGAAGGGCGACAAACGAGTCGACGAAATACAGCGAGGGGGCGAGCACGGCGGTCGTCGCCGCACAGGTGAGAATGACCGCCCGCGCGGGAACCCGAATGGCGAAGACGCCGATGACGCCCGACCCGACAAAAAAGGTGAGCAGCATGATGGAGAAAATCGTCGAGAGCGCGATGGGCTCAATGCCGAACGCCTCGCTGAACGGCCCGCGGAAAATACCGTACGACAGTGGCGTGCCGAACGTGAAAATCATCGCAATAGCGCCGACGGTTGCGACCAGCCAGCTGTATCGACTGTCGGGTCCAACGGAATCGCTCACGACTGAGCCGACGACTGCGGCGGGCGAAAAGGTTCTGTTTGCCGTGTTGCGCGCAGCGGCGAACGGTAGTTCTTTTGTCGAACCCACCAACCGACAGGTATGACCGCAGTCGGACTGGTGGTGGCTCAATTCAACCACGCAGTCACCACCGAAATGCAGGCCGCGGCCGAAGAGGCCGCCGCCGACCGCGACGTAGAGATCACCGAAATCATCGACGTGCCGGGCGCGTACGACTCGCCGCTGGCGGCCGATCGACTCGCTCGCCGCGACGACATCGACGCCGTCGCCGTCATCGGTGCCATCGTCACCGGCGACACCGATCACGACCGGGTGATCGCTGACGCCGCGGCGCAGGGGCTGACCGACGTGAGCCTCAACCGCGACACGCCCGTCGCTTTCGGCGTCAGCGGGCCGGGGATGAGCGGGGCGGAAGCCCGCGAGCGAAGCGAGAAAGGAGCGGAAGCGGTAAACGCGGCGGTCGATATGGTAGAGGTACTAGCATGAACATGGAGTTTGCCGAGCGGGTCCGACGGGTCGAGCCGAGTGCGACGCTGGCGATTAGCAACCTGTCGAGCGAGTTGGAGGCAGAGGGCATCGACGTGGTCGACCTCTCGGTTGGCGCGCCCGACTTCCCGACGCCCGAAAATATCGTCCAAGCCGGAAAAGACGCCATCGATGCGGGTCACACGAGCTACACCACCTCGAACGGAATTCTCCAACTCCGCGAGGCCATCGCCGAGAAACTCACGAACCAGGGAATCGACGCCAAACCTAGTGAAATCATCGTCACGCCCGGCGGAAAAATGGGGCTGTACGAGGCGATCAACACCCTGATCGGCGGCGGTGATGAAGTCGTTTTGCTCGACCCCGCATGGGTATCGTACGAGGCGATGGTGAAACTCGCCGGCGGCTCGCTCACCCGTGTCGACCTCTCGCCGTACGATTTCCAACTCGAACCCGGACTCGACGACCTCGCCGACGCCGTCTCGGACGAGACGAAACTGCTCGTCGTCAACTCGCCGTCGAACCCGACGGGCGCAGTCTACTCCGACGCGGCGCTCGAAGGCGTTCGCGACCTCGCGGTCGAACACGACTTCGCCGTGATTTCCGACGAGATCTACGAGCGAATCACCTACGGTGTCGAACAGACCTCGCTTGGCTCGCTTGAGGGAATGGACGACCGAACGATCACGCTCGACGGCTTCTCGAAGGCGTTTTCGATGACGGGTTGGCGACTTGGTTACATTCACGCGCCTCAGCCGCTGATCGACGAGGCGAGCAAACTCCACTCGCACTCGGTTTCGTGCGCCGTCAACTTCGTCCAACACGCCGGCGTCGAGGCGTTGTCGTCGCGAACCGACGACGCGGTCGCCGAGATGCGCGAGGCGTTCCGCGCGCGACGCGACATGCTCGCCGAACTGTTCGCCGACCACGGCGTCGACGTCCCTGTCGGCGACGGCGCGTTCTACATGATGGTGCCCGTTGCGGACGACGACCAGGCATGGTGTGAAACCGCGATTCAGGAGGCCCACGTGGCGACCGTTCCGGGCAGCGCCTTTGGCGCACCCGGCTACGCTCGGATCTCGTACGCCGCGAGCGAAAAACGGCTTCGCGAGGCGGTCGAACGGTTGGCCGAACACGACCTGCTGTAATCGGCTGTCCGCGCGCAGATCGACGCGAAAAACGCGGTTTTCCGGCACACGTTTTTGTACCCGCAAGCCCCAGCCACGGTAGATGCGAATCCGCGAGTTGCCGCTTGCTGAGCCGATTGTGACCCATTTTGAGTCCGCGGGCATCGACGATCTCTATCCCCCACAAACCGCCACCGTCGAGGCAGGCATCTGTGCGGGCACGAACGTGATGGCGGCGATTCCGACCGCCAGCGGGAAAACACTCATCGCCCAGTTGGCGATGCTCACCGCCGACGGGCCGGGACTCTACATCGTGCCGCTGCGGGCGCTGGCGGCCGAAAAGTACGACACGTTTCGCGAACTGCCGGGGCTCGACGTCGGGATTTCGACCGGCGACTACGACTCGACAGCGGCCGAACTCGCCGCGTACGACATCGTCGTCGCCACGAGCGAAAAGGTCGATTCGGCGATCAGAAACGGCGCCGACTGGGTCGATCAGTTCGGCTGTGTCGTCGTCGACGAGATCCACCTGCTGGGCGAGACAAACCGCGGGCCGACGCTCGAAGTCACCCTCGCGAACCTCCGGCGACTCACGCCGGGCGTCCAGTTGGTCGCGCTGTCGGCAACCGTCGACAACCCCGAGGAGATCGCCGACTGGCTCGACGCAACGCTCGTCGAGTCGACGTGGCGGCCCGTCGATCTGCGAACCGGCGTCTACGCCGACGGCGTGATCGAGTACGACGACGGAACAACCGAACAGGTCGCGGTCGTCGACGATGAGCTCCCGGCGAGTGCCGACCGCGAAACCGAGGCGACCGTCGAACTTGTCGACGGCGCGGCCGACGCCGGCGGACAGTGTCTGTGTTTTGTGCGCTCGCGCCGGGAGGCCGAATCGATGGCCGATCGATTGGCCCGTGAGACGCGTGAAGCCGGATTTGCCGGTGATGTTGCAGACGATGCCGACGCGGAAGTCGACAGCAAGAGTGACGCGGAAGTCGGTGGTGAGAGTAAGGCGAATACCGACAGCGAGAGCGACGCCGACACGGACATGGGTGCCACTGCCGACAGCAACGGGGCCGACGACGCAGACAACAGCCAAACAAGGCGAACCCGCATTGCCGACGAAATCGAGGCGCTCGACGGCACACTCACCGGCAGACGGCTAGCCGACTGCGTTCGCCGCGGCGTCGGCTTTCACCACGCGGGGCTCCGCAGCGGCCACCGCGCGCTCGTCGAAACTGCGTTTCGCAACCGGACGCTCAGCGTCATTGCGGCGACACCGACGCTTGCGGCGGGTGTCAATGTCCCCGCCCGCCGGGTTGTCGTTCGCGACCAACAGCGCTACACCGGGTCGGCAATGGAGTGGCTGCCCGTCCTCGAAATTCACCAGATGTGCGGCCGGGCGGGCCGGCCGCATCTCGATCCCTACGGCGAGGCGGTTCTCGTCGGCGACGAAACAACGAAAGACGCGCTGAAAGAGCGCTATCTCGGTGCCGATCCCGAGGCGGTCGAATCGAAACTGGCGAGCGAGGCGGCGCTGCGGACCCATGCGCTGTCAATTATCGCGACCGGCTTTGCCGACACCGAGCAGGGGATTTTGGACGTCTTGTCGGCGACGTTTTACGCCCACCAGACGCCGAGCGGCGACCTGTCTGGGATCGTTAGTTCGGTGGTTGTCGACCTCGTCGAGATGGGAATGATCGTTCGAGCACCGGATTCGACGCTGCAGGCAACCGACCGCGGCTCGACCGTTTCGAAACAGTACATCACGCCCGAAACCGGAATTCGGATCGTCAAGGGACTCGAACGGGTCGACGAGATGGCCGCACCGACCGCGCTGACGGCACTCGAAATCATCTGTGACACCCCGGATATGTACGACACCTATCTGGGCAACCGCGAGCGCGCGGCCATGTACGAGTACGCCCGGCGACACGCCGACGAGTTCACCACAAAGATGGGCGAGACCGAGGAGTTCGAGCGGTGGCTCGAAGCGGTCAAAACCGCTCGCATTCTCCTCGAATGGAGCGACGGCGCAACGATCGAGCAGCTCGTCGAACAGTACCGACTCGGGCCGGGCGACCTCGACTCGCGGGTTGAACGCGCCGAGTGGCTCTTGGGCGCGGCCGACGCGCTGGCCGACGAACGCGGAATGCGTTTTGACGCGATCAGACAGGTTCGCGAAAAGCTCTAATCACATTCAGACGACTTCGACGGCGACCTCGGTCCGCGTCAAGGAGTCGGGCACAAACCGGTGAGGATACGACAGCACGAACGGCGAGCCGACCGCAACAAGGTCGGCGTCGGCGGTCTGTTCGAGGAGCGTCGTCATTGCTTGTGAGGCGCGACTGGCGCGGTCAGTTCGTGACACGCGCGACACCGACCGGGTGGCGAGCGTGCGTGGCGTTTCGACGGTGAGTCGGACGGTCGGATTCGTCGGCTGTGGCGCGGCGTCGGCGCTGAACGACGACCCGAGATAGACGCCCATGCGGAGCCGACTGTCCGGGCTTGTCGGGTGGTGCGGTGTCGTCATCGCAACCGGTTCGGTCTGGGTGCGAACCGGCGCGCGCGGCGAGAGCGTCGTCGACGACGTGTTGGCCCCGTCGAGATAGTCGCGGAGCCGACCCGAGGCCTCGCCCGGCGTGTCGGCAACGGTTTCGGCGACGACGACCGCGGGGTACTGGCGGCGCTCGCCGTCGCCAACGCGGCCGACCGTTCGGTAGTCGATGTCGCGGCGTGCGTGTCGGCTGCGCCGCCAACCCGTGACGGCGGCGGCCGCCGCGCCGACCGCCCCGACTGCGCCGACAAGTGCGGTGAGTGCCCGGTTCATACGTGCTCCATCCACGCAGAAAATAAAAACCGATCGACCCGTCAGACGGTCGTCGCGCAACGCCCCGTTTGCGAACCTGAAGAAACCGTTATACTGCCGGCCAGCCGTTGACCGGCTATGTCAGCACCAACGGCGTTTCGGTACGATGCCGAGGTCGACCCCGGCGAGGTTCGCCACATCCGCTATGAGATCAGCGAGACCTACATGGGCGACCCCGTCGAGATTCCCGTTACCGTCATCAACGGCGAACACGACGGCCCGACCGTCTTCTGTACCGCCGCGATTCACGGCGACGAGCTCAACGGCGTCAAAGTCGTCCAGGAGGTCGCCGCGCGCTACAGCCCCGAGCGGCTCCACGGCACGCTCGTCTGTCTGCACGTCTGCAACCCGCCGGGGTATCTCGCCCAACAACGCTACATTCCGATCTACGACCTCGATCTGAACCGGTCGTTTCCGGGCAAACCGAACGCCAACGCGGCCGGCCGGATGGCACACGCCATCTACAAAACGTTCATCGAGCCCTGTGATCTCGGCGTAGATTTCCACACCTCGACGCGAAACCGAACCACGATGTATCACGTTCGCGCCGCGATGGAACGCCCCGAAGTCGTTCGACTCGCCCGCGCGTTCGGCTCGAACCTGATTCTCTCGGGAGACGCCGACAGCGGCAGTCTCAGGGGCGCGGCAACCGGCGACGGCATTCCGACGATCACCGTCGAGATGGGCAAGGCCCACCGGTTTCAGCCCGCACTCATCGAACGGGCAATCGAGGGCGTCGACAGCGTGCTCGCGGAGTATGGGTTGTTGCCGACCGGCGCGGTGAACTGGCCGGGATGGACGAAAGTAATCGACGCCAACACTGATAAAACGTGGCTTCGCGCCGACACCGGCGGGCTCGTCGAAATGCAGTACGACCAGCCGCTCGTCCACCGCGGCGAGACGATCTGTACGATCACCGACCACTTCAAGAAACGCGAAAAAGTCGTGACCGTGCCGTTCACCGGGCTGCTCGTTGGCGTCCTGCAGAATCCGGTTGCCGCGCCGGGGCACCCGCTCTGTCATCTGGTGAGCGTCGACGACGCGACGGTCGCCGAAATCGAACGCGAGATCGAAACCGGCGAGTTCAGCGAGCAGGCGTGGGTCTGAACGGAGCCGAGCAGCCGTTGATCTCGGAGGGAAACACGCGAGGTTTTGTCGGCCGCGTTGCTATCGCCGTCCATGGATGAGGCGATCGACCACCAGATCACACTCGATCCGGGCGGTCGCAACACTCGTTGGCTCTATGAGGCCGCCCGCGACAACGTGGAGGGGCCGCTCGTCGGGCACGCAGCCGACCGGTTGCTCGAGGCGATTGACCCGTCGACCGCGGTGGCGATCGCAACCGGCTTTCCGATTCCGCCATCGAACCGACCGGAAACCGATGGCCCGCTCGGGGCGGCCGTCCTCGCGCGAGCAATCGAACAACTCGGTGGGAAACCCATGTTCGTTGTCGACGCACGAACCGAACCGGTCGTCTCGGCGGTCGCTGCGGCAGTAGGCGTCGAGCGCGTCGAAACCGTGTCGCCGGCGACGGCCGAATCGCGACTCGAAGGCCGAGCGGTTGGCGCAGTCGTGGCGATCGAAACGCCCGGTCCGACCGCCGACGGGAGCTATCGGACGATGGCCGGCGTCGACATCACCGACATCGTCGATCCGGTCGACGGACTCGTCAACCGAGCGATCGATCGTGGGGGCCTGACCATCGCGGTCGGCGACGGCGGCAACGAGATCGGGATGGGCGCGATTCGCCCGGCCGTCGAAGCCCACATCGAGTTCGGCGAAACGATCGGCTGTGTGACCGGTGTCGACGACCTCGTTGTCGCCGGTGTGTCGAACTGGGGGGCGTACGGA
>LKMS01000075.1 GCA_001563965.1 Haloferacaceae archaeon PL-Br10_E2g29
CGGATCATCGGATCGTCGTTCACAACGACAGTTACCATACAGACACGTTGTCACCGACGCTAATGAATCGCCGGCATATTCTCACGCACTGGGATCACTGATGCTACTTCGTGTGTGGTCGTCGGCACCCGATTGGCGAGCAAAACACAACGAATTTGCGACTCGCCAGACACCTCTTCTCATGCGAATCAGTCTCATTGGCAGCGGCTCGCGACTCGACGAACAGACCGAGCAACTGGCCGAAGACGTCGGTCGTCTGCTCGCCGAACGCGAACATACACTCGTCTGTGGCGGCATGGGCGGCGTGATGCGCGCGGCCTGTCGGGGCGCACACGAATCGGACGGCGAGACAATCGGGATTCTCCCCACCGACAGCGTTGCCGACGCCAACCGGTTCGTCACGACGCCGATTGCGACCGGGATGGGCCACGCACGAAACGTGTTGGTTCCGCTGAACGGGAGGGCCGTTATCGCCATCGCCGGCGGCGGCGGCACGCTCTCCGAACACGGCTTTTCGCGGGTGTACGACCGCCCGGTCGCCGGCCTCAACACCCACGACTTGCCCTGGATTGCGGCGGTCGACACGCCCGACGAAGCGGTTAACTACGTCGAAGCAACTGCAGCTACGAACCGGTAACCCGAGTCTGTCAGCACAATCGACTCCCGCACCGTCCCTACCACGTTCCGTGGAAGGTGTCGAACTCGAGGTCCTCGAGGGGTTTGTTGCCCATCGCAATCTCGTACTCGCCGGGAGTTAACATCGGCTTGTGAAAGCGCGGGCCGTCGTCGGTCGTGATCCGGGGACAACCCGTGTTGACGAAGGCGTCCATCTTGAAGTTCCGCAGGCGATCCGGCGTCACCTCGTCCATCGTGATCAGGTAGGCGTTGTCGTTGTTTTCGAGGATTTCCTCGGCAATCTCCCAGCGACCCTGGCCGATTTTCGTACAGAAAATCACGCCCCACTTTTCGGAACCCATTGCCTTGTGGACCGAGGCGTACCGCTGTTTGAGAAACTGCATCGGGTCGGCGATGGTGACGACGTTGTTGACGGGGTCGGCGATCACGACGTTTTTCTCTTGGTGTTCCATCGCCAGCCCCATCGGGTGGAACTTGCCGCCGCCGACGTACAGCACCTGGTCGGCGTCGATATCCGCGGAGGCGTAGTTGCAGCCGAGCACTTGGCCCTCGTAGGTGAGTCGGTCGTCGCCCTTGCGCGTGTGGACCTCGTAGCCCCGTTCTTCGAACCAGTCGACCATTTCGCCAAAGAGATTCATGTGCTGGGCGGTCGTCACGAGGCCGACGGCGGGGTCGTCGTCAGGGTCTTTGAGTTCTGCGAGCGACTCTTCGAGAATCGGGTAGGGGTCGACGTTGGAAAACAGCGGGACGTAGATGATTTTGTCCGATTCCTTCATCGGCGAGTGACCGAAATGAACGAAGACGTCGGTGCGGCGCATCAGATAGGTGTCGAGGTCGCACGCGCCGTAGCAGGGCTGGCCCGACAGCAGAATGGTGACGTCGTCGTCGACGATTTCGCGGAGGTCGTCGGCGACGGCCGGGCCGCGGCGTTTGAGGCCTTCGGGGAACTGGAGGCCGACTTTCGTCGCGTCGCGCTCCTCGATTGCCTCGACGATTCGGTCGAGTTCGTAGTCCCACTCGCGGTCGTGTCTGAGGTTCATCCCCGTGTTTCGGAGGTCGCCCTCGGAGTACTCCGCTGCGTCCTGACTCATTGGGCGACCTACCGCCCCGAGACGTAAAACCACGGCGTTTCCGTCGGTTCGGCTGCCACGGGGTGTCATGTGCTGGCACCGCTGTCTCCGGATTGTCGGTGTGAATCCCGACTGGTTGCATCAGGGTTACTTCCGAATTAAGTGGCTCGCCGACAACAATCCACCAATGAAGAACATTCCACTCGAGCACGTTCACATCGAACCCGACTCGCCGACCGACGGCCCAGCGCCCGCCGTTTTTGTGCTCCATGGCCGCGGGGCGAACGAGCAGGATCTGTTGCCGATTGCGCAGGAACTTCCCGATTCGCTTCACGTCATCAGTCTGCGTGCGCCCGATCGGCTGCAGGGCGGCTACACGTGGTACGATCTCGACCTGTCTGGCGGTGGGCTTCACCAGAGCCAGCCCGACGCGGCGGATTTCGAGCGGAGCCGTGCGCTCGTCGAAGACAGCGTTGAGGCCGCCATCGAGTCCTACAATCTGGATGCCGACCGCGTGGGACTGCTCGGCTTCAGCCAAGGAGCGATCACGAGCATGGCGCTGTTGCTCGACGATCCGCGTCGCTACCGCTGGATTGTCGCGCTTCACGGCTATCTGCCCGACTCACACCACGTTGTCGCCCCCGACGGCATTGCCGACAAACCGATATTCATCGCTGCGGGGTCGGCCGACCAGATTATCCCCGCCGCCCGGTCGGAGGCCGCGGCCAACCGGTTTGAGGAACTCGGCGCAGCCGTCTCGTACACCGTGTACCAGGCTCCACACGGTGTCTCGCCGGGCGAGCAGCGTGATCTCGTCGAGTTCGTCGAAGCCAACGTGTAAAATCCACCACAGTAAACGCAGAGATTCATCGAGGCCAACGCGTCGTCTCGAACCACACGGGCTCGCGCTGTTGCGTTCTCTGTACACCGGTGACGGGGAGTTATTACGCTTGGGCTCCGCTTTCCGGCCATCTTTCGTTTCTTATGACGCTCGAACTCACGCCGCTGTTTATCGGGTTGCTCACGGGTATCGTGATCAGCGCGGGATTGGTCAACGGACTGGCGGGCTTTGGGTTTGCGGTCGTTGGGACAATGGCGTTGGCGACGCTGATCTCACCCGCAACGGCGGTCGTCATCATGATTGTCCCGATTCTCGCGGCCAACGTCACGCTCGTCAGCGAGCTTTCGCGCGAGCAGCTGGCACGTTGCGGAAGACGGTTTGCGCCGCTGGTCGTCTCCGCGTTGCTCGGCACGATTCTCGGCATGGTGATTCTCGATCTGTTGCCCGAAGACCCGGTTCGCGTCGGGCTTGGCCTGATTACGCTCGGCTTCGTCGCAACCCGCCAGCAGGCGGTTGCGCTTCCGTCCGTGTCGGTTCCGGGGTTCGGCGCAGCCGGCAGCGACACGGATGGCCGGCGTACCCGTGAGCGACCCGTCGTCATGGTCGTCGTCGGCGCGGTGTCGGGACTGTTGTTCGGCGCGACCAACGTCGGGATCCAGCTCGTGGCGTATCTGCGGAGTCTCGATATGAGCCACAGCCTGTTTGTGGGTGTCGTCGCCATGGTGTTCGTCGGCATCAACACAATCCGCGTCGGTGCGGCCGGCGCGCTCGGACTGTACCCCACGCTCGTGGTGTTTGGTCTCTCGGTTGCCGCCGCGATTCCCGCGGTCGGCGGTGTGCTCGTTGGTCGACGGGTGCGCGACCGGATCAGCAGCCGACTGCGACGCTGGATCGTGCTCTGGCTGTTGACGATCATTGCACTTCGGCTCGTTCTCGGTGGACTTGGACTCTGGTGATGTGGAGTCGGTGTCGACGAAGCGTGGGCTGTCGATTCAGTGAGTCCCGCCGCGATTAGTCGATGCCGGGCTGAACGGGCGGTAGCGTCGAAATCGTTCCCGCGGTTTCGAGGATGATCCAACAGATGAACAGCCCGTAACAGCCCAACAACACCCAGGCCTCGCGCCGCGAAATCTCGAGGTTCGTTCGCATCGCGGTGAACAACACGACGGTCGCGAGCGTCAGCACCCCCATCATCGGCACCGCGAGCGCGTAGTTGACAACGGTTGAGCCGATCAACAACACGCCGACCGGGAGGGCAACGAGGAGATCAAACGTGTTGCTTCCGAGCACGTTGGCGACGCTCACCTCGCCGTCGCCGCGGCCCGCCGCCCGCACGCTCACGAAGGCGTCGGGAAAACTCGTTCCGGCGGCGACGATGGTCAGCCCCCAAATGAACTCGGGCGAGTCAAACAGCTCGCCAAAGCCGAGCGCCGCGTGGATCAGCCCCTCGACAGCAATAACGATCAACACGAGGCCGGCGGCCAGTCGGAGCCACTCGCGGCCGACGCTGTCCTGTGGCGACTCGACTGGCGGGTCGTAGTCGTGGACGTCCTGGTACTGAATGAAGAGATAGAGCACGTACATGCCGATCGGAATCAATGCCAGCGGCCGGCCGATCACCGAGACGGCACCGCTGCCGCCGGTGTTGTAGATGACGCCGAACGAAAACGTGAGCAACAGCACGGCAATCGCGAGCATGTAGAACTGCCCTTCCTTGTAGACGACATCGCGGTTGACCGACAGCGGACTGCTCCGCAGCGCGCTCAGCGCGGGAATCACGAGAATGTTGAAAATGGCCGAGCCGACGATGGTGCCGACACCGAGGTCGAACGTTCCATGGCGCAGCACCGCGAGGACGACGCTCGCGAGTTCGGGAAAACTTGAGCCGATCGCAACGATGACTGCGCCCTGGACGACCGCCGGCAACCCGTAGTACAGCCCGAGCCGCTGGCTCGACCGGTCCAGCAGTTCGCTTCCCTTCCAAACGATCGCCGTCGAGACGATCGCAATGACCGAGAGTGTGAGCGCGGACACGAGTTTCTGCTCACACTGTGCAGTACTAAACGCCCCGGTCGACTGCCAGCGGCGATAGCCTCGGCTCCGTTGTGGTGGATCGTTCCTTCCGCCACAGCTAAACCGCACAACCTCCTAGGCGATCGTATGAGTGTTGAGACCAAAACGCTGGAAGCGCTCGGTCGCGAACTCGGCGAAACAATCGCCGACTGCCCCGAACACACCGCGTTCGTCGACGCGCGCAAAGCCGTCGAAAACGACGCGGAAGTCCAAGCACAGATCCGTGAGTTCGAACAGCTCCGCCACGAGTTTATGGTCGACCGCGAGGCCGGCCGCGCCGACCGCCAGTCGCTGCGCGAGGTCCAAGACGCCCAGCGGGAACTCAACACCATGCCCGTCATGGCCGAGTTCCTCGATGCCCAAGATGCCCTGCAAGAGCGGCTCGATGCGATCAATCAGGCCGTCTCCGAACCTCTCGCGGTCGACTTCGGCGGCGAGGCTGGCGGCTGCTGTCAGGACTGATCGGCTCGGTGTCGACCTCGCTGTTGGGGGTGTCGATGCGGTGTATTGTTGCGACTGCACCCGTTCGATGTTCTTTGTTCGCCATCCGAACCTTTAGATACAAAGCCGTCACCACTCGGTGGCTATGCAGCTTATTGCGGTCACTCCCGGCGTGTCGATGTCGGCTGTCCGTCGTCGAACGCTGGCGTCTCGCCACGAGCTGACGCTTGCGGTTCGTGTGCTTCCGTGTGGAAAGCTGACACGCGAACCTCCCGGTTTCACACGGATAGCGGTCGTCGTCACGCCGTGTGCGGTTTCGATTCACGCCGCCGATCGACTGCTTGACTCGATGCGGCGCATGGAACGATGCTGTGAGGTACGAGTCCTCGATGACTCGCGGCTTCCGGCGTGGCTGCACACCCGGTTTCGCGTTCCCGTTCGTCGGTTTTGATGGTCGTCCTCGCGTGCGAGGGTAAGCGTTAACATCGTCTGTTCGTAAGCAACGGTATGGACGGACGGCTCCCAACGGGCATTGACGTGCTCGACCGGCAACTCGAAGGGGGGTTTCCGCCGGGCAGCATCGTGTTGTTTTCTGCGCCACCCTTCAGCCAGTCCGAGCTGTTTCTCTACGAGTTCACGGCCATGCGGTCGACGCTGTATCTCACGACCGTTCGCTCGGATCAGGCCGTGGCCGACGCCTTCGACCGGACGGCCGACCAGACACAGATTGGCGATCCAACGATCAGAGAGATCGGTGTCGAAGCACCGATCGATCAGGCGGGCAAACTCATCGGCACGCTGTCGGAGGAGTCAACGCTGATCATCGACACGATCAATCAGCTCGAAGAACAGGACGCCGGACAGTACCGATACTTTCTCAACCAGCTGCAGACGCAGCTTGAAAACACCAACAGCGTCGCGATTCTGCACGGGCTCGATGGCCACTCGGTCGACGCAGGACGCGATCTCACTGCACAGATGGCCGACCTCGTTTTCGATCTCACGACGCGTATTCAGGGAACGGAAGTCACCAGCCGCCTCTCGGTGCCCAAGTTCCGCGGTGGCCGCGCACTCGACGAGACGATCAAACTCAAACTCACCGCGGGCATCGAAATCGACACGAGTCGAGACATCGCTTGAGTCGGTACCGCCGAATCCTCAGACGAGCGCGTAGCCGATTACGAGGAGACTCACGAACACAGCCAAGCCGGCCCAGTTTCGTGAACGATCCAGCCCATCCGGCAACCGCGAGTGGGCAAACGTGTACAGAAAGTACACCGACAGCGGTGCGATCTGGAGAAGCAGACTCACCTCGACGACGAACACGAATTCGAGGAGAAGAGTCACGCCGATGGTGCAGGCCGCAACCGCCGCGGCAACGATGACGGCAGACTGGGCGTCTTTGAGCGACATATCTCTCCGTGTTCGCCAGCGGTGAGAAATACTGCGGTTTTGCTGCGTTACTCTTCGAGGCTTTCGGCGAGTTCGTCGGCGTCGAGGTCGACGTCATCGAGGTCGATATCTTCGAGTGCGGCTTCGACGTCTTCGGCACCGCCACCCATGCCACCCATGCCGCCCATCCCGCCGAACATGCCGCCCATCCCGCCGCCGTCGAGAATCTCCTGGACGATCACGCGGTCGAGATCGAGTTTCGTCATGATGTCCTGGGCAATCTGGCTTTTTTGGAACATCCACTGCTGGTTCATCGCCAGCTGTGGGGTCGACTCGATGTAGAGCGTCTCCTTTTCGACGGTCTGGATTTCGGTCGTCGACTCGGCGTCTTCGTCATCCTCGTCTGGTTCGACGGTGACCTCTTCGTCGACCTCGTCGGTCTGAATCCAGACGGTCGGGGGCTGTTGGAGGTACATCGCGAGCAGGCCCTGTGCCTTCTCCTCGCGGTCCTCGACGACGCCAACGATCTCGTAGGCGTATTCGAGTTCCTCACCGGCCAGCGGGTGGTTGAAGTTGACCCGCGCACGGCCGCCGATGATCGTCTCGATCTGGCCCTGCTGGCCGTCGACTTGGACCGCTGCACCGGGGTAGCGGTCGTCCTCGTCGATTTTCTCGGCGCTGATGGTTTTGACCTGATCGGGGTCGTACTCGCCGAAGCCCTCCTCGGGCGAGATAACGACCTCGCCGCTGTCGCCTACCTCGCTGCCGACGAGCGCCTCGTCGACGGCCTCGAACACGTGGCCCTCGCCGATGATGACGGTTCGCGGCGTGAAGTCGCGGTTGTCGTCGTCGGCAAAGCCAGCTTCCTCGGCGACTTCCACGTCGGTCGTGTCGATGACCTCATCGTCACTGGTCGTCCGCAGCGTGTAGTCGAGTTTCACGAAGTCGCCGTACTGCAGTCCGTCGGGCGCTTCGCTTTCGGTCGCCGGTTCGGCGTCTGCAGGCTCATCAGCGTCGGCGTCGACCGCCTCGGCCTGTTCATCACTCATACC
>LKMS01000076.1 GCA_001563965.1 Haloferacaceae archaeon PL-Br10_E2g29
ATGCTGGCCGGCGACGACTGGCGCTCGCTCGTCCCCGAACCAACCGCTGCCGTCATCGAGGAGTGCGACGGCGTCAACCGCATCCAACAGGTCAGCGAGTCCGACGGCCCGAGCGCGCACGACGGCGGGTGAGCGTCGACATTTTGCAACCACCGAACACACATGATCACGCTTGCCTCCGACTTTGGCTCGCCGTACCCCGCCGCAATGAAGGGTGTTCTGTGCTCGCACACCGATGCCCAACTGGTCGATATCGCCCACGACCTCCCGCGACAGGACGTTCGCGCGGCGGCGTTCTGGCTTCGCGAAACGGTTCCGTTCTTTCCGCCTGCGGTCCACCTCGCCGTCGTCGACCCCGGCGTCGGAACCGACCGTCGAGCGATCGCGCTCCGTGTTGGTTCCCATGCGCTCGTCGGGCCCGACAACGGCCTGCTTCGACCGGTTGCCCGCCGGCTTGCCGTTGACGGCAACGAACCGGTTGTGGCCTTTCGCATCCGAACTGACGACTCGGCGTCGACGACGTTCCACGGCCGCGACGTGTTCGCCCCGGCAGCGGCCGCCATTCACGAGGCAGGCGTCGAGCGGATTGCCGCTATCGAGCCGACAGACGCGGTCGTCGGTATCGACCCGCTTTCGCTCGATGACTGTGTCGACCTCTCGTTTCCCGAGCCAACGCTCACGACCGACCGCGCGGTCGGTGAGGTGCTCGTCGTCGACGACTTTGGCAACGCGGTTACGAACGTTCCTGGCGAGTGGCTTGCACGTCACGAGGCCGATACAATCTGTGTCAACGGCGATCGCATCGTTGTCGCCGACACGTTCGCTGACGTCGCTCCCGGCGAGCGGGTCGTCATCATCGGTAGTCACGGCTACGTCGAGTGCGACGTGAATCGTGGCCGTGGTGACGACGCCTTTGGGCTTGCCGCGACCAGTGCGGTTCGGTTTGTCCGCGAGTGACCGGTTTGTGAACGCTCACTCGCTGTCTGCACGCGGCAACAGCAGTGTCACACAGGTGCCCGTGTCGGTCGACTCGATGGCGATGTCGCCGCCGAAAAGCGAGGTCGTCCAGTACGCGAGCCAGAGGCCGAGCCCCGTCGCGTGTTCGAGTGGCGTTTCGGTTCCCTCTTGCAGCACGCGCGTTTCGTGTTCGGGAATGCCCGGGCCGTTGTCGCAGATTTCGATGGCGACCCACTCGTCGTCCTTGTTGTCAGTTGGCGTTGTCACCGACACCCACACCTTCGGCTCGTCGTTGGTGTTGTGGACGACCGCGTTGTCGAGCAGTTCGCTCAGCGCGGCCTGCAGGCGGTTGTCCGCTCTGATCGGCGGGACGTCCCCGACCGACATCGAGAGCGTCGCGCCGGGATGGCGACTTTCGAACGCGCCTTCGAGTTCGACAAACACCGATTCGAGGTCGCAGACGACTTCAGCTTCGGGCCGGCGACTGAACAACGACTCGATGGTGCCGACCTTTCGGCTGAGTTGCGACAGCGACTCCGCGCGGTTTTCGATCGGCTTGACGAACCGCTGGAGATCCGCATCAACCGAGTTGGAAAGCAGGTTTGCGTTGCCCTGAATCACGTTTAGCCCGTTGCGGAGGTTGTGTCGCAACACCCGGTTGAGCACGCTGAGCTGTTGTTCGTTGTGGCGGCGGTCGGTGATGTCCTGTTCGATGGCGACGAAGTGGCTGATTTCGCCCTCCTCGTCGGTGATCGGCGCAATCGACTGGCTCACGTGGTACAGTTCGCCGGATTTTCGTTGGTTGACGAGTTCGGCCTCCCAGATTTCACCGGCGAGAATTGTCTCCCAGAGCTCCTCGTAAAACGCCTCGTCCTGCTTGCCGGAGTTGATACTGTTTGGTTTGAAGCCGTCTATTTCAGTGCGATCGTAGCCCGTCTGAGTCTCGAAGGCGGGATTGGCGTAGACGATGTGACCGTCTTTGTCCGTGATGAAGACGGCCTGTGCGGTGTTTTCGACCGCTCGCCGAAACAACACGAGCTTTTGTTCGCGTTCCTTGCGGTCCGAGACGTCTTCTTGGAACCCGATGAAGTGGGTGAGTTCGTCGTTATCGCCGTACACGGGCGCAACCGTCACCCGGTTCCAAAACATCGTCCCGTTCTTGCGGTAGTTGCGCAACTCGACGGCAACCGGTCGCTCGTTTTCGATCGCCTCGCGCAGCACTGCGACCGGCTCCTCGCGGGTTTCTTCGCCCTGCAAAAACCGACAGTTTCGGCCCACTGTTTCGGCGGGGCTGTAGCCGGTGATCGTCTCGAAGCCACTGTTAATGTAGACAATCGGGTTGTCTTCGCGGTTCGGATCGCTAATTGTGATGCCCATGGGTGCGCCCTCCATCGCTTCCGTGCGGAGCTCGAGCTCTTCCTGATAGCGCCGTCGGTTGGTCACGTCACGCGCCGAAAACAGAACCGACGGCTGGTCGTCGGCTTCGAACATTGTCCCCGACACCTCCAACAACCGAACCTCGCCCGACGCGGTTTCACACGAGAACTGGTTTGTCCACTCGCTGCCGGTTGCCTGAACCGTCTCGAAAAACGCCGCAAACCGGCCCGAATCGTCGTGATCGAACACCGCCGACGGCGACAGTGAGGCGAGTTCGTCGGCACTGTAGCCGAGCAGCGAGCGGGCTGCGGGGTTGACGTCCTCGAACCGCTCGGCGTCGCCGCTGATCACGAACAACGCGTCGTTTGTCGACTCGAACAGCTGTTGAAACCGCTGTGCGGTGCGTACGACCCGATCGGCCAGCGCGGCCGACTGGCGCCGGCGAACCAACAGATTCCGGAGTCGACGGTACAGCGTTTCACGGTCGACTGGTGCGGTCACCACCTCGTCAATGAGTGAAATGTCGTCGGCCGCGTCGGCGACCTGCGTGCCGAGCAACGACGGTGTGTCCTGTCGCGTGACGGCCAACACCGGTGCGAACGTCGGATGCTGTTCGCGTTTCTGTTCGGCGAGGGCGTCGCTGACGTGAGGCAGCATTCGGTCACCAACGAGATACGCGTCTACCGACTGGATGTCGGTGTCGACGACAACGCGGTACCGGTCAGCCAGCAGATTGGTGAGGGCGTCGCGGTCGGGGTCGCCGCTGACGATGAGTTGGATCTGTGGGTTTGCGTCGTCAGGGGTCTCGACACTCATCGATCCGATCTGCGCGCCTCCGGTGGGTTCGAAGCCATCCTACTCGGTTGCTCCCCGGCGTCGTGCCGTTCCCTCTGTGATACCCGTGACACCCGAGTAGGGCCCATGGAGGGTAATGCCGTCGCCGGTTTCAATCGTGTACCGGTGGAACCGGTTGTCGAACGCGCCGAGACGCTTTTTCAACACACCGAGCACGCGGTCAAGCTGACCGTCCGATTCGACATACGTGAGGTAGATGATGGTGTCGGCGATGTAGCTCGTGTTGGTGCTTGTCGCCTGTGGCACGCCCGTAATCGTACTCGACTCATCGGTTATGATGACGGCGACGCCACGGTTTCGAAGCACCCGCGTGAGCGCGTGGAGTCGGCGGACCACCCGCTGGCTCTCGCCCTGCAAGGAGAGTTTGTACCCCGAGAGGCCGTCGATCAACACCGTGTCGGCGTCGAACCCGTCGACCTGATCGAGCACGCGCTGGCCGAACTCCTCGGCCGACTGAACCAGCGGTTCGACCTCGATCAGATGGAGGGCGCCGCTGTCGAGCATGGCGTTCACCGGAATGCCAAGACTCTGACAGCGATGGGTGAACTGGCTGATTGATTCCTCGAACAGGTAGCCAAGCGCGGTTTTGTCGCTTTCGCCGACGCCCGTTAGCAGCTGTGCGCCCGCGGTCGACTTGCCGATACCGGTCGGCCCGCTGATGAACGTGACCGATCCCTGCTCGATGCCGCCGCCGAGAATTGTGTCGAGCGCGCTGTCACCCGAGCTGATGAGTTCGGGGTCGAAAAACTGGTGGTGGTCTTTCGGCACGAGTTGCGGATAGACTTCGATCCCGTTCTCGCGGATTTCGAGGCCATGGGTGCCGTTTTTTTGGCCGAGCCCACGGTGTTTTGGGACCCCAATCCGGCGCTCGGACTCCTCCAGGGTGATGTCGATAATGCCGTCACTGAGTGATTCGATGTCGGTCGTCTCGCGGGAGCCGGATCCATAGCGAGTGAGCGTCCGGGTTGCGACCGTCGTGATGTTGCGTTTGCGAAGAAACCGAATGAGTGACTGGAGGCGCTTGCGGTACTGATAGAAATCGCGCTCGATGTACTGTAGTTGGGTGATCGGGTCGATCAACAGCCGCGATGGATCGGCCTCGTCGACTACCTGCTTGATGTCCTTGGTGAACCGCTCTGATTCGAGGTCGGTCGGTGCGACCAACTCGTAGGCGATGTCCTCGGTGAAAAAATCGGTTCCCGGCCCGATATCGAGAAACTCCGCCTCCGAGATGTCGATGCCGAGTTGGGCGGCGTTTTTGCTGATGTCCGTGGCCGACTCCTCGCCATGGATGTAGACGACCGTTTCGTCGTTGGCGAGACCTTCCTGCAAAAAGTGCTGGCCGAGCACCGATTTTCCCGTTCCCGACACCCCTTGAACAAGATAGATTCGCCCCTCGACGAGGCCGCCATTGAGCAGCTCATCTAAATCTTCGAGGCCCGAAGGAACGACTGAGAGGCCGTCTGGTTCCCTCATGGTTCCGTGCTCCATTTCGAACCGCTGAAGACACGACGTTTCATCGAGCACCCGTGTGGAGAGACAGACCGACCGCGGCGTGTGCCCGTCGAAAGTTGCGCCTGTTTTGACATTGCCACATGGTAGATTGCGACTGATGTTAAATATGTACCTTACTGGGAAGGCACACGACGGGGAATACAACACCGGTAACGTATTGCTCGCGAATACTGTCACTCATTCATCACTTGGATGCCGGGATCACCACCCGCGCAGCTCAGCGTGAACTGTCGGGTTTGCCATCGGCCGCGAGCAGCTGGAGTCGAACCCGTGTTTCGTCGTCTTCCTCACAGATGATCACCCGGCCGCCGAACAGCGAGACGGTCCAGTAAACCAGCCACAGGCCGAGCCCGGTGGTATGTTCCAGCTGGGTTTCCTGGCCCGATTCAATGATTTCGCGTTCGTGCGCCGGAATGCCCGCTCCGGTGTCGGCGACGACGACTTCGACCCAGTTGCCAGTCGTGTCGGTTTCGAGCCGGGTTGCTCGAACACTCACGGCCAACCCGTCAAGATCGTTGTGGCGAACCGCATTCGAGAGCAGTTCCGAAAGCGCGGCGTCCAGTCGGTCGTCCGCGATCAACTCGGGGCTGATCGGACACTCGATAGCGAACTCGACGGTCGGATACTCGGCTGCAAACGCTGCCACCATGGACTCGACCGTCGAACAGAGATCGTATCGCGCGTCGGGTGAAACGTCCTCACTGAGCAACGACTGAATCTCGCCGGCTTTCTGTCCTTCACGCGAGAGCGCTTCAGCCCGCGTCCGGATCGCGTCAAGATAGGTTCGCGACTCGCCGTCGACAACGCGCTCGGCGAGCAGGTCGGCGTTGCCCTGAATCACGTTCATTCCGTTGCGGAGGTTGTGTCGCAACAGCCGATTGAGCACGGTGAGTTGTTGGTTTCGCTGGATGTTGTCGGTGATATCGGATTGGATGCCAACGAAGTGTGTGATCTCGTTGTGGCGGTTGGCGATCGAGGAGACCTCCAACTGTGCGGTGTAGTACCTTCCCGATTTCCGTTGGTTCATGACTGTCCCGATCCACGTCTCACCCGACAGAATCGTCTCCCATATCTCGGCGTAAAATGCCTCGTCGTGAAGTCCGGATTTGAGCAGACTCGGTTGGTGTCCGACGGCTTCTTCGGCTGTGTAGCCCGTAATGTTCTCAAAGGCCGGATTCACGTAGGTGATTGTGGCCTCGCGATCGGTCACCAGCACTGCTTGGTGACTGCTTTCGATTGCGCGTTCGAACAGTTCGAGCTGCTGTTTGCGGCGGTGTTCGTCCGTGATTTCCTTGACGAACACCGATTCGCCGAACGTGTGCGGTCCGGCGGTGAGCGTGTGGATTCGCACGCGGTACCGCCGTGTTCCCTCGTCGGCCGTCTCGTCCGCAATGCTCACCGTTTGGCTCTCATCGGTGAACGAATCGAGCGCCAACAACTCGAGCAGTTCGGGTTTCGTCGTCACCGACGTCCCGAGTTCGGGAATGAATCGGGCTGCCTGCTGGTTGAACTCCTGAATCGTGCCCGTAGGATCGATCGAAATCACGCCCTCGTCGGTTTGTTCGAACAGCTCGTTTCGTGTCGGTGCCTCCAGTCCCTCAAACGCGTCGTCGACGACAAACAACACTCCAACAGCGAAGATCGCAACGCCGATCGGATCGTAGCTCAGATTTGGGATGGCCGTCGGATACAACGCGCTTGCGACCTTCGGGATGATCGGCAGCGCCATCACGAACACCAGTCCGACGAGCGCACCGGTTGAGCGATCCGCGTTTCGAAACAATCGAAACAGTAGATAAAAGCCGACCGCCGCGAGTCCGTACGCCACAACGAACGAGGCCCAGTACATCGAGCTCTGTTCGATAATCAGTCGGGTGTTTGGTTCGGTCACCATGGTCGCCGAATAGTACCGTCCGTGGATCGGATTCGAGAGTTTGAGTGCTGTGACGACCGAGTACAACGCGATCGTTCCGGCCCAGAACCCCCACGTCCGGTGGTAGCTGTTGCCGGTGTAGGCCGAACAAAAATACAGCCAGGCGAACACGGTCGAGAATCCGATGACCAGCGAAACCGTGAACATCGTGGTGGCGACAGTTACATCCGTCGTAAACAGCTGGAGGGCCTGCACAAGCGCCCAGGCGCCAGAGAGGATGAGGAGCGCACGGAGACCCGCCCTGGCGTCGGGCTGTCGAAGTCGAGACCCGCGGTACGCACCGCTAAAACAGATTACCGCGGCAAGCCCGAACACCGCGGCCACCACGGCATTACTTACCATACACAGTTGTGGAGAATCGGAAGTCGAGAAACAAAACCTTTCGTGTTTTGAGACTGACCAATAAATCGGTATTTTCTCAAAAAACGACCGACACAACGACGCTGCAGAAATTGTCAACAGAACGTCCTTACTCGAATACAGCAGAAAACTGGCCGCCGAGTGAGGCCGTGTCGTGAGCGAAATCGGTTAGTTGTCGGCCGAAATCACGTCGTCGATGCGGAGAATCATCGTTGCGGCCTCGGTGGCCGATTTCACGGCCTCGCGTTTGACCGCGGCGGGGTCGATAATGCCTTCGTCGACCGGATCGCCAACTTCGCCGGAGCGGCCCGTCGAGACGAGTCCTGCGCGCCCTTTGGCGTCATGGCGCGCGCGGAGGTCGACCAACGCGTCGATGGCATCCATGCCGGTGTTTTCGGCCAGCGTTTTCGGCAGCGCGTCGACCGCGGTGGCAAACGCCTCGATGGCCAGCTGTTTGCGCCCTTTGATGCCGGCGG
>LKMS01000077.1 GCA_001563965.1 Haloferacaceae archaeon PL-Br10_E2g29
CCACATCGCATATGTCGCGTGAGCGAAGCGCCGCCGACCCGACAGCCGACGAGGCCGGCGGCCAGTCGACCGGTGCCGACGAGCGAGTATCGCCCAAGGGAGCCCCGGACATCGGCGAACTCGACGACCGGCTCGGCGAACTCACCGCCGAGTTCGAGGCGTTCGAGGCCGACATTCAGCAACGAACCATCGACAAACCGGCGGTCGAATCCGAACTCAAACGCTACGTTCGCTCGAAACGTCGCCGCGGCCACGCCCGCGGGTGGGGGCCGTATCTGGTCTTGCTGTACGGCACGGTGATGACGCTTGGCGCGTTTTTCCTGTTCGAAAGCGACTGGCTCGCCATCCTCGCCATGTTGATTATTTTCCTCTCGACACTTGGGTTGTACACGCTGTTCGTCCTCGTTGGCGTCGGCCTCAACCTCGTCGACGTTCCCGGCAAGGCCATCGATTACGCGCGAGACCGTCGTAACTGAGCGTCGAACAGCGCCGAACAACCCACGACACGCACACCGGGGAAGTCGGCACCGAGGTGGCAATAGGTTGGGTAAGGGATACGTTTACATACCCGTCTGAGAGTTATACGGTGTCATGGTCAAGTCGACTGTTCGGTTCTCTGAAACGGTCATGAACCGAGTCGAAGAGCTTGTAGAAGGCGAAACCTTCTCGAGTAAGTCGGAGTTTCAGCGGTTCGCGGTCGAGTTTGTGCTCTCCGAAATCGACGACTACGAGCCTGAAATGCTCGATTTCGAGGATGTTCGTGATGAGGTGTTTCCCAGCCAATCGACTCGCGATGTCGAGTCGGTCGGCGACCCCGGCGGCGAGTTCTATCAGGTTGCCGCGCGCGTGCGCCAGTTCGCCCACCGTGGCGAGATCGACACCGCTCGCGACCTCATCGACACCCACTATGCGGCCTCCGATCCGCGGTGTATGATTCTCGATGATATCGTCGAAGCCGCCAGACAGCAGTCGACCTGTCGGACCGACCACCAGCAACCCGAGTGACCGACCCGTTCGCTTGACGCCGACTTGACCGAAGCGAACGCTTTTTTGTCAACCAATCTGACTCGACGTATGACCGATCCACACGTCGTTGCACTCATCGGAAGTCTTCGAACGAGGAGTTACACACGCATTGCGGCCACTCGCGCGCTTGCGGCTGCCGAGTCTGCGGGCGCGACGACCGAACTCATCGATATCCGCGAGTACGACCTGCCGGCGTTCGATCCGGGGCGTGACTCGCCGGGCGATAGTGCGACGCTCACCGCCAGTGTCGACGCGGCCGACTCGATTTTGCTGGCCAGTCCAATGTACCATGGATCGTATTCGGGGGTGCTGAAGAACGCCATCGATTACTGTGGATTTGACGAGTTCGAGGGGAAAACGGTCGGCCTGTTGGCGGTCTCCGGTGGCTCGTTTCCCCTGACGACGCTCGAACATCTGCGTTCGGTCTGTCGGGCGCTCAACGCGTGGGTGATTCCCCATCAGGCTGCGATTCCGAACGGCCGTACCGCATTTGCCGACGGCGTGTTCGTCGACGAAAAAACCGCAAGCCGGGTCGACACGCTTGGCCATCGACTGGTGCAGTATGCCGATATCGAACCCGAACTGTCGACGTTCGAGGGTGGACAGAACCAGGGCGCGAGCGACTGACTGATTGACCGATTGACGGATCGACTCATTGGCTGAGCCGCCACCGGGACAAGAGTTAAGCGATCTGCCACGAAACGTGTGTCGAGTTACCATGTCACTCTATGATCGGATTCTGGTTCCCACTGACGGCTCCGAGGAGGGACAGCGAGCGATTGCACACGCGCTCGATCTCGCGACGATCCACGACGCGGCGGTGTCAACGGTGTACGTCATTAACACGGCGAGCTACAACGGACTCCCGATGGAAACGGCGTGGGAACAGGTCGATCAGCTGTTGCAGGATGACGCATCCGAGGCGGTCAGCGCGGTCAAAACACTCGGCGAGCGCCATGGTGTGGACGTCAACACCACGGTTGTCGAGGGATCGCCGAGCACCGAAATCCTCCGTATCGCCGACCGCGACGATTGTGACCTGATCGTCATGGGAACCCGCGGCCGCGGCGGCATCGATCGGTTGTTGCTCGGAAGCGTCGCCGAAAAAGTCGTCCGCGGCGCGCAGGTTCCGGTGTTGACTATTCGTGTCGGCGAGAAGCCGGCCGAGCTCCCCAGTGAGCGAGAACACGCTGCGGTGACAGCCGACGCTGAACATGAGACGGGCGACACGGAGGGCACGTCCGGACGGACACAGAATACGGCCAGCGGGACGACAGACGGGTTTCCGACCGGCTGAATAGTGAGTACTCACGTGAACATCCAACCCTCAGGCGGTCTCACTTCATGACGACGCCGGTCGAAGGTGTTCGCAGTCGCCCGCGTGGACGACTCGCTCGCCCGAGTCGGTGTCGATCACGAGCGCACCGGGAAACCGAACGCCGACCGCTCGCCCTTCGATGGTTTCGCGGGCAGTCTCAACACGAACCTGCTGGCCGAGCGTCGTCGCGTGGGTTCGCCAGCGCGAAAGCACGGTTTCGGGTTCCGCAAGCAGCGTGGACAGCCGGTTCAAGAGGTCGTGAAGCACCGCGCGCCGGTCGACATCGCCGACCTGTTCGCGCAGGCTCGTTGCCCCTGACGGGAGCGCCGAGTGGTCGATGTTGGCGTTGATGCCGATCCCGAGCAACACCCACGAGACACGGTCGGCTTCGCCCTCCATCTCGGTGAGAATGCCGGCGAGTTTCCGACCGCCGCGACCGACGGCGTCGGTACCGTGGTCGGTGTCGTTACTTCGGTTGGTGTCGTCACCGCGGTTGCTGTCGGCTGTGTCGGCAACGGCGTTATCTTCGGTTTCGACGAGCACGTCATTGGGCCATTTGAGCACCGCGTCGACCCCGACCGACTGGCAGGCTTCGACCGTCGCCACACCCGCAGCGAGCGTGGCAATCGGCACCTGTGCCGTCGGCAAGTCGGGCTGACAGACGACCGAGCACCAGATGCCGCCGCGTGGGGCAGTCCACGCACGCCCGCGTCGACCCCGACTGGTCGTCTGTTCGTCGGCGACGACGACGATCTCGCGGTCACCAGCGGTGGCCAGTTCGCGAGCCCGATCGTTGGTCGATGAAACCGAGTCGTGGTACTCGATTCGGTAGGGGGCGTCGAGGTCGAACGCGATGGCCGCCGCGCCGTACTCGGGGACCTCCCGTACCGTGTAGCCCGCCGATGTGCTGTCGATGTCGAACCCCTCGGTGCGCAGCGCATCGACCTGTTTCCAGACGGCCGCCCGCGAGATACCAAGCTGCTCGGCGAGCGTTGGCCCGCTGACCGGTCCGGATTCGAGCGCCGAAAGCAGCGCGCGACGCGTCTCGTTCATACTGGAGGATACGGCCACACGGCAAAAGAGCCGTCGGATACAAATCCGTCGGCCCCATACAGTGGCGCATGCTTACGTTTCTCGCCGGTGGCACGGGCACGCCGAAACTGCTCGCGGGCGCGCGGCGACTCGTCGATTCCGACCGCCTGACCGTCGTCGTCAACACCGGCGATGACATCGAACTCGGCGGGCTCGTGGTCTGTCCGGATCTCGACACCGTGCTCTTTCACGAGGGCGGTGTGCTCGACACCGACCGCTGGTGGGGAATCGCCGACGACACCCATGAGACGAACCGTGAGCTCCACCGCTTGGCCGACGTTGCCGACCTCGATGGCGGGCCGCAGTATCTCGCAGCCGACAAACAGACGAGCGGCCGAGAAATTGCGCGTTGGCGGCGTTTTTCGGGCGTGGCGGAGTTCATGACGATCGGCGACCGCGACCGCGCAGTCCACATCACTCGGACGAGTTTGCTCGATTCGGGCTTCTCGCTGACCGAAGTCACCGAAACGCTTGCCGATTGTTTCGACATCGACCTCACCGTGTTGCCGATGAGTGACGATCCGGTTGCGACGATGATCGAGACGGCCGATGGCGAGATGCACTTCGAGGAGTACTGGGTCGGCCACGGCGGCACCCCCGACGTCCGCGGCGTCGAGTTCCGCGGAAGCGACACGGCCGAACCGACCGACTCGGTCAGAAACGCCCTCACCGATCCGGTCATCATCGGCCCGTCAAACCCCGTGACGAGCATCGGCCCCATCTGCGCGCTGGATGGCGTTCGCGAGGCGCTTGCGTCGACCCCGGTTGTGGCGGTCTCACCGTTCATCGAAGATCGGGTGTTTTCGGGGCCGGCCGCGGAACTGTTGGCTGCAGTCGGCCACGAACCGAACACCCGCGGTGTCGCCGACGCCTACCCGTTTGTCGATGCGTTTGTGTTGGACACCGACGACACAACCGACCTCTCGCGACCGACGGTCCGCACCGACACCGAAATCACCGACCGAGACGACAGCGAGCGGGTGATGCGCGCGGCGCTCGCGGCGCTCGACCGGGTCGACAAACCGGCGAAAAAGGGGTGGGCGGTCGATGTTTGAGCCGCCGCTGGCGCTTGCGAGTTTGAGCGGCGAGGCCGACGCCGACTGGGCGCTTGCAGGGCGGAATCTGGCCGGCGCTGCGTTTCTCGGCGGCATTGCGCTTGACGAGCCCTCGCGAGCAGCCGCTCGCGACCTTGTTGCCCGTGACCGCCAGGAGTTTCTGCCCGCCGATCCGGTGGCGTTCATCGACGAACAGTTGTCGCGGGTCGCCGCCGCAAACCGGGCGGTTGGGCCGTCGATTCGCCCTGGAATCAACGTCCGAACCACAACGGCCGAGCCGCTCGAAGCAGTTGCCGAACGGTGTCGTGCGTACGACGCCATCTGTGAACTCAATGCCCACTGCCGACAGTCCGAACTGACCGCGGTCGGATGCGGCGAGACGCTTCTGACTGAGACGGATCGGTTGAGAGCGTTCGTCGCGAGCGCGGCCGACACGGGCGCGAAAGTGAGTGTCAAAGTCCGTGCCGAGGTCGACGGCTGTGCGCTCGTGCGTGTCGCCGAAGCCATCGAATCCGCCGGTGGTGACGCGATCCATATCGACGCCATGGATTCACCGGGCGTCGTCGCACGCGTCGCTGACGCAACCGATCTGTTCGTCATCGCAAACAACGGCGTTCGCGACCGCGAGACGGTTCGAACGTATTTCGACGCGGGGTGTGATGCAGTCAGCGTCGGCCGACCGAGCCGTGATCCGACCGGAGCGATCATGCGCCGCGTTGCCGCCGCAGTCGCCAGCGAAGTCGGTGCCAGCGGTGAAAACCCAGCAAACGAACGGATCGTCAGCGACGGCGGAACCAACAGATGGGTGGGTCGATGACTGACGGTGGCAGCTTCGATGGCAAAATCGGTCGCACGGTCGTCGACACCGCTCAACTCGCACTGCTGTTGGAGGTCAGTGGGACGCCAAAACCCGGAAACGTCGACAGACACCGCGATCTCGCAGACCTCCACTTCGAGCATTTTCTAGCCGGTGCGATCGGCGCACGCCCTGGCCTCGCAATGGCCGCCCGTGGCGAACCGATTGGCTCGTCTTTCGAGCGAGCGGTTGCGGGTATGGCGAGACAGCGCGGCGGCAACACGCAGTTCGGCTGTCTGTTGCTGCTCGTCCCGCTCGTCCGGGCGGCCGCAACCGACTCGCTCACACCGAACGGCGTTCGGGAGGTCGTCGAGGCAACGACTGTCGCAGACGTGGTCGAGTTTTATTGCGCCTTCGAACACGTCGCTGTCGCCGTCGCCGACCCACCGGCCGACGCCGATGCGCTCGATGTGCGCCGCGGAAGCGACGCGGTATCGACGCTTCGCGAGCGGGAACTGACGCTGTACGACGTCATGGAGCTGTCGGCCACCCACGAGGTGGAAATCGCCGACGGCAACGCCCGTCTCTGGACGAACGGCTTCGACCGCGCGTTCGACGCGGCCGACGCCATTCTCGAGGGCGAGGGGCAGGTACTTGACCGGACCGCCCGGGCCTTTCTCGACTGTCTAGCTGCCGAACCCGATTCGCTTATTGCGACCACCCATGGCGCGGCGGTCGCCCGCGAGGTTTCACAGCGTGCCGAACGGGTTGCCGCCGACTGCGAGGCGACCGGCGAGTTGGCGGCGGCCGAGGCGCTTGCCGAGGAGTTCGTCGCGGCCGGCTACAACCCCGGAACGACCGCCGATCTGCTCGCGGCCGCACTGTTTATTGCGCTCCACCGGGGGGTGGAGCTATGAGCCGCGAAAACGACACGATCGAGGCCGGGTCGAACCCAGCGGCCCACCCGACACCAGACGGGTGGCCGGTCGCACTTCGCGGCGTCACCGAGTCGGTCGCCGCCACCCTCGGCCCGAACGACCTGTGGAATCTGGCGGCGCTCGGCTTGCACGCGCCCGACGAGCCGGGCGAGCCAGTCGAAGCGACGACGTGGGGGAACACGCGAACCCGCCGAAACTTCCATCGCGAGGGCGGCGGTGTTGTGTTGTTCACGGCCGATCCGCTGCTGTTTGCCACGGCTGCGATGACGATTCGCGAGGAGCCCGAAGCGGTCGTCGAGCACGCCGATTCGTGGGTCGCCGTCGACGCCGACCCGATCGACAGCGGTGAGTCCGGTGGCACGTCGTGGGAACGATGGGCGCTCGAACCACGCGAGCCTGGAACCGTCGAGACGACGCGACCGGGAACCATCAACCGTGGCTGTGGGGCTGTGATCGAGGCGACGGTTGCGGCCTCACGACTCGATGTGCCAACCTACGACACCGACATGCTGCTCGACCGACTGGCGTTCTTCGAGCAAACGGTCGAAAAATGCGGTGGCCCTCGCGACCGGGCGGCCTTCGAACTCGTAAGCGAGGAAAGCGGCTGGCGTGAGCGACGCGATGAAGATGTGATCTAACCGGCCAGCAAAACGCGGAACGAATCGTTTTAGTGTTGCTCCGGTCAATCACCGACATGGCAATCAAACCCAAGTACGTCAAGCAACTCGCGACGACCCTGCTTGAAAAGTACCCCGAGGCGTTCAACACGGACTTCGAGACGAACAAACAACACGTCACCAAACTCACCACCGTTGAGTCGAAAGGCGTCCGCAACCGCGTCGCCGGCTACATCACGCGCAAAAAAGCAGCCACCGCAGCGACGGCCTAATTTTCGGATTACGACGTTCGAACCCCGCGTACGGCTCACAGTTTGAATCGCGGCTTCGTCTCGACAGGTGGCTACTCGCGTTGTTTCCGAGCCGTAATATCCCGCTGGAAGCCGACCCAGTGTGTGATCTCGCCGTCTGTTGTTACCGGCGCAATGTCGACGCGGTTCCAAAACTCGGTGCCGTTTTTCTTGTAGTTCCGGAGCGTCTCCGAGACCGCCTCGCCAGCGTCGATGGCTTCGCGGATGTTCGAAACCGGCTTGCTGTCAGTCCCTTCGCCCTGCATGAACCGGCAGTTTCGACCGAGAATCTCG
>LKMS01000006.1 GCA_001563965.1 Haloferacaceae archaeon PL-Br10_E2g29
ACGATGTCGACGAGGTCACTGAACCGGATAAACAACAGATACGCCAGCGGCGAAAACACCAGCAAGACGGCGAATACTGCGGCAACGGTGACGACCACGGTGGCGGTTATTCGCGAGAATCCGCGGCGACGGAGCTGTCGGCGAACGGGCGAGAGGAGATACGCCACGGTCAACGCCAGAAACACCGTGGCCAACACGTCGATGAGAATCACGGCCGCGAGGAGGGCGGTGACGGCGAGCACGCCGCCGAGAACGTACGGGCGTTGGTTCATACCGCTATCGGAACGCCCGCACACAAAATCGTTGGCCTCGTGAACCGTGGTAGTTCGTCCGCGTAGTGAGCGCTGGTAACCTCCGCAGCGTCTGTGTTGTTTCAGTGGACGCGCTGACTAGCGCGGCTGACCGTTTCGATCCCCATCAGGCGAACACGACGAACCGGAACAGCCACAGCGTGCCCATTCCAAGCACGATGGTCGCCAACACGTCCTCGGTTCGCCAGGCAACGCCGGTTGCGACGGCGCCAGCGAGCAGCCGTTCATCGAGCAGCGTCGCCGTGAGCGTTGACTCGACGGTCACGACTGCGGGCACGACGAGCGCGGCGAGCACCGCTGCCGGAACGTACCGAAGCACCTGTTCAACGCGCGGCGGCACCCCGTCGAGTCGGCCGAACAGGTAGATGAACGACAGCCGAATCGTGAACGTACAGACTCCGATGAGCACGATCGCCGCCCAGATCGACGCGGGTGACCACGTCGTCATCGACGGATCTCCGTTGTGTTCATTGCTCTCTCCAACCGTCGACCGCGAGGCCAGCCACCAGTCCCGAGACGGCCGCAACTGGCAGGTCGAGGCCCAGCGGGACGCCGACCGCCGTCACGACGAGTGCGACGCCGCCAGCGACGAGCCCGGCCGTCGTCGTGCCGCGGTCTTTCATCGCCGGCACCAACAACGCGAGAAACACCAACGGAAGGGCGAAGTCCAAGCCGAGTGAAGCCGGCACGCCGGCGCCCACTACCGCCCCGATGAGCGTCCCCACCTGCCAGACGAGCCACAGCGAAATCGCGATCCCGACGTAGTACCACAGCCGGTTTCGGTCGGCGTTTCGGGTGTACTCGGCGATCGACAGCGCGTACGCCTGATCGGTCAACAGATACGCCAGCAGGGTTCGGACACGCGTCGACAACGACTGAAAAAACGGGGCGATCGACGCCGAGTACATCAGCATACGGAGGTTGATGACGACGGCGGTGGCGACGACCACGGCAAACGGCGCGTTCGAGCCGATGAGATCGATCGCCGCCAGCTGTGAGGCCCCGGCGAACACGACGACGGACATCCCGACCGCCTCAAGAATTGTCATTCCTGCGTTTGTCGCCGTAATGCCCGCCACCAGTGCAAACGGGACGATGCCGACCAGTATCGGCCCCGCCGCGCGGATACCCGCGCGAAAATCCGGCGGCAGCCGTTTTTGCCCGTCCATACGGTGCGTCATTACGCAACCAATGAAACCGTAGCGATCCTGTCGCCGTCATCGACCGAGCGGTGCGTGCTCTCTCGGTCGTGCTCTCACCTCGATCCCAACGCGGCCGACCCGGTTAGTCGCGCCCGATCACGACCGCCTCGCGAATTTCGAGGGCGGTCTCGAACTCCTCGCGCCGGTCGGTCGTCGAGCCGAGTCGCCGCAGTTGTTGGGTGTGCGCCCGTCGAACCGCGTCGGTTTCGCGGTCCGAAAAGCCGAGTCGGTCGCCGAGGGCTGTCCAGTGGCTCCGGTCGGTCAAAAAAATCGCCCGGTCGTCGTCGGCGACACACTCGAACTGCCGACGGTAGCTCTCATACTCGTCGACGAGTTCCCGCTGGACGACCACAAGCAACGTCGGCAGCCGCCGCCCGGGAACGCTCGCTTTTGCGGCGGCAATGAGCACCGTCGGACCATCAATCGGGTGCTCGCGTCGACCGCTGTCGCCCATGGCTATCCTCCGGCGCGCATCGCCTTCTGGCTGAATGCGGCGATCAGCGGGTCGAGCGCCGCCGGTGTGCCGTCGAACTCGACTGTGACCTCCGTGAGCGTGAGCGAGGAAGTGCCGACACGGACTTTCTTGCTGTCGACGCTGGCGATCCAGCCCTCGCCGGTAACCACCGAGACCGCAGTGTCGTCGGCGTCCGGTGCTGTTTCGCCGTCGACCAGCGGTGTGCCGCCGAGTTTGCGGAGATACCGGACGGCGAGGCGTGCGGAGATGCCGCGAAACTGTTTGGTTCGGCGCTCGGTGTCGCCCATGTCAGCCCCCCGCAACGGGTGGGAACAACGAGAGCGTGTCGCCGTCTTCGAGTGGGGTGTCGACGCCGTCGATATGCAGCACCTCGCGGCCGTTTTTCAGTACGTTGATCTGCGGTTTGAGGTCGCCGTCGATCAGCAGTTCCCCCTCGAAATCGGGGTACTCGACTTCGAGCGCAGACAGCACTGCGGCGACGGTTTGTGGCCCCTCGAACTCCCGAGTGATCGTCTTCGTGCCGACAATCTCCCGAAAGGTCGCAAACAACCGGAGCGTGAGTTCCATGGCCGTACGAGTCGCCCAGTACGCAAAAAACCGACCCTCGGTTTGGGCGTTCGTTTCTCTCGCTTCCGCTATCGCCCGCCGAACCGAATGCCGTCTTCGACGACCCGGTAGTTGCGCTCGCGGTCGAGTCGGTCGGCGAGCCACTCGACTTCGTGCAGCTGCATCAGCACGTCGGCATACAGGTTTCGCCAGCCGATCGCATAGATGGGCGATTGGCCCCACGCGCGGAGTTCGGGAACGAACTCGTCGTAGCGCTCGATTTCGTCTTCGAGCCGCTCGATGGCGTCGACGACGTAGCCGACGGCCTCGCTGTCCGCGTCGGCGGCCTCGATCGCCTCGTTGATTCGGGCTTCGATGCCCGCGACCGCCCGTTGCATGTCCTGGGCGGCTGCCCCCTCGGGTTCGGGCAGCGAGTCGAGAATCGGTTGCGGCACGCCGAGTGAGACTGGCTCTCTATCCATGGCCGTTCGGAGGCGCTCGCGGGGCAAAAAACCAGTTGCTGCGGGTGGATGGGTTGCGAGCGAATCAGCCCGAACGCGTCGCTGTCGACGACACAGTCATCAGTGATGACGTCGTCGCCGACTCAGCCGAGAAACCGATCGCTGACGTCGTCGTCGGGGATCATACACTGGTCTTTGCGGCCGAACCAGTCGTAGCGGTTGTCGGCGACGAAATCGTAGACGCGGTCGCGAACCCCCCGCGGAAGCAGCCGTCCCACACGGGCGAATGTGTACGGCCACCCCAGCAGTTCGGCGACCCGGATCGCCGCCGTCGACTTCGTGTAGAGGCCCCCATCGACGAGAATAATGCTATCGAGACTGCCGGGATCGAGGCCGTACCGCTCTTGCACCGCGGTGCCGACCGGCGACTGCAGCGGGGCGAACGCGAGGACGGCGTCGGGATCGCGCGGAATAAGCCACTGGATCGTTCCGTTACAGAGGTTGCAGACGCCATCGAACAACAACACGGGCTGGTCGCCGAGCTCATCGAGAACCGTTGCCGGGTCGATGTCAGCATCACTTTCGGTGTCGTTCTCGGCAGTCGATTCCGTATCGTCGCCAGCAGCCTTGTCGGTCATTCGTGTGTCTCCTCGCTCCAGCACCTACTTGGGCCGGCGATCACATCAAGCCCGGGGCTGTAGTACCGAACCGGTTCGCCCGTCGGTTGGGCGAAGCCGTTGGCCGCAAACAGCGTGTTCGACGCGGCTTCGGCCGCCGCGGGGTACAGCGTCCACGGCTCGTGGTCGACATCGGTGTACCGCAGCGAGCCGTCGGTTGCCTCGGTGTAAAATCGGTAGCGCTCGACCAGAAATCGTGCGAGCGGATCGTCACGAGCCGCAAACGGCTCGCCGGTCGGCCAGTAGGTCGACCCGTAGTGGACGGGTCGGTCGCCGGGATGTCGCCGTCGACTGCGAAACCGCACCCGGCCGTCATGCCAGTCGAGACTGATTCGGGCGTAGTAGTACGGAAGATGGTGGAGAACCCGTGCGCCAAGCACGCTCGAAATCCCGTGGGCATCGAGGCTGAAAAAGTAGATTCCCGGCTCACCGTCGCAGGTGACGTACGTTCGCAGGTTGAGTTCCGGCAACCGCAGGCCGAGGCGGGCCGGCAGTCCCGCTGGCCGGATGTCGACGTTGGTGAACGGGATGACCGAGAGCCACGCCTGCCCGTCGTGGGTGTCGACCGTCAGCCGATCGGGCAGCCGTTCGTCGAGCGCCGCGGGATCGACGGGCCAGTTTTCGAACAGCAGGTGTCGCCAGCCCATCGCCAGTGAAATGCCCATAAACGGTGTTGGAACTACGACAATAAAACGGCTTGCAGCGCGCTGTTGGTGTCGATTTTTCGCCGCTCTCTGCGTGTTCACTGGGCGCTCACAACGCCCTCACCGCCTGCTACCGCTCGCGAACGTGTCGCACTTCGCTCGCAATGCCGCGTGTCGATTCGATCATTTCGGGGCCACTCATTTCGGCGCGGCCGACCCCGAACGCCTTCGGGCCGGTGATGACGACTTCGTCGCCCGGTCGAATCGACTCGCTGGCGTCGACAACGCCCGGCGCGAGTACGCTTCCGTGGGGCACGAAGCCGTCGATTTCGACCGTCCGCGTCGGCGCGTCGCTTGCGACCCACCGGTCGGCACCCGCGAGCGTCATCGCCAGCAGGCCGTACTGCGGCACCATCGTCGCCAACTGGTCGCCCTCGTTGTTGCGAATCTGGAGTTTTGGATACCGCCCGGTCGTCGAAATTTCGATGTCTCCAAACAGCGCATCACCCGCGCCATCGCCGAACTGGTAGTCCGCAATCGCTTTCACCGTGTTGTGCTCGCGTTCGCGCTTCGAGAACTTCAGTTCGCCGTGCATGGCCGACGCCAGATTCGAGAGCGACTCGCTCGAGGTTGGGTGGCCCGAGACGGTGTACTCGACCTCGAGGTCGAGTTCGCGTTCGACCCGCTCGACGATGTCGCGGTAGCCGTGAGTGGGCACGTGCGCGATGATCCGCGGATACTCGTTTCGCCGGAGATACTGTTCGAGCACCGCGGCGACGAACCCCTTTTCATCCTCGGACCACCGGCCGGTCACCACCGAATCGTAGTGTTGGGCGGGATAGGTGAGTTCGAGTTCCGGCGGAACGACGCCGATGGGCGAGGTCATCGAAACGGTGTGGCCACGGAAGCCGATGGCGTCGTGGAACTGGCCGTGGCTTTGTGACTCGCTGTAGGGCTTGCGTGCCGAACAGGGCACGAGCACGAGCGGATTCTCGAACCGGTTGCGGTAGCGCGTCGTCACCCGCTCGGCAAACCGCTGAATTTCGACACGCCGAAGCGAGTCGCTCGTCGCCGCCGACAGCTCGGTGTTGCGAAACACGGGCGTTCGGGCTTCGAGATACGCGTACTGGTCGTCGAACTCGCGCATTGCGGCGGTGAGCCAGTTGTCGTGGCGCGCCTGCCCCTCGATATAGTCGCGGAGGCGGCCCGCACGGATCCGCTCGCGCACTCGCCGGAGTTCGGCGTCGAGCGCGGCCACGTTGTGCGCGAGACAGTCCTCGCGGGTGAACTCTTCGCGCGGTTTTTGACAGGCCGTACAGGCACACGGCAACTCCTCGAGATCCGCAAGAAACAACTCACCGTCGGTCGTGAGATACTTGCCTTGGCTCGCTTTGATTTTGGCCTTCTTTGCGTCGACGCCGTCGACCCCGCAGTACGCGAGCGTCGCAACGTTTCGCGGTGTGGCGACGCCCGACAGGATGAGCGCCGTGTCGGCCGGGAGGGCCTTTTTCGCCGCGATAATCGCGTTTTTGAACCCCGCGCCGTGGCCGACGAACCCCGAGGCGTCGCTCAGGATGTAGGCGTCGCACCCGAGACCGCGGGCGCTTTCGCTGGCGACGACGGCGGCGCTCGGAAAGTCGACGGCCGCCGAGTCGGTCGCGAACGCCTCGCGCACCTCCTCGCGGGTGCCGGCGGGAAACGCCCGATGGGGCAGAATCGTTAGCACGTCGTCGTCGCCGTCTGGCATGGCGTGGTCGGCGGTCCACCGGCTCCCGCTGTCGACGAGCACGTCGTCGAGTCGCGCCGGCGTGATCCGTGGGGTCGCAAGCCGGAGCTCGCCAAGCCGCGCCGCCCCGTCGCGGCTGTGGATTTCGAAGAAGTCGGTCATGCTCGGTGCTCGGCCGCCGTCGGCAAACTATCTTGCCTTTCAGCCCCGGGACTTTTCGAGGTGCACACCCACTCATCCACATGGATCGGCTCAGCGGGGCGTGGAACCGCGCCCAAACCGAAGCGTTTCTCGCCGAAACAACGGTGCCGCTCCGGCTTTCGTGTCACACGCGGAGCGACACGCTCTGGATGCTCTCGCTGTGGTTTCGCTATGAGGAAGGGTCGCTGTGGTGCGCCACGAGCGCCGCCGCCGACGTGGTTTCGTATCTCGCCCACAACGACCGCGTTGCCTTCGAAATCTCAACGAACGAGCCGCCGTACAGGGGCGTTCGGGGCAACGGGCGGACGACGGTGACACCCGACGAGGACAAACAACTGCTTCGATCGCTGCTCGACCGGTATCTCGGCGGCACCGACTCGTCGCTTGCCGAGCGACTGCTCGCGCCCGAGCGTGATGAGGTGCGGATCGAAATCGAGCCCGCCCGCGTCTACACGTGGGATTTCACCGATCGAATGGCGACCGTTGTCGACGACGCCTGATTTTATTGGTTCGCGTCGTGATCGCCGGCCGCTCCGTCGGTCTCTCGTTCCTGCACCGCCGCGAGCGACTCGGTTTCGATCCGGTCGGGAATCCGAGCCAGCGCGTCGTCGTGCCAGTCGTCGACCGCGAGCGTAATCGTTGTCCCCGGGTTGGCCGCAGCGAGCGAACGCACGCCGTCGGCCGCCGCACACTGGCCGGCGCGGTCGGGTCGGTCGGGCAGGGTTGCTGTCAGCGGATAGCTGTCGGCCAGCGCCCGCGGAAACGGGCCGAACGGCGCGCGAACCCGCCAGACCTCGTCGTAGGCGCTGTCGGTTGGCGCGCCCCCCTCGGTCAACAACAGCGTTTCGGGCGTCTCCAACCGGTCGAGCCGCTGGTGGTGCCGCCGAACCTCGGGCCGTCGGGCGCTTTCGGCGGAGGCATAGAAGAACGCGCCCTTCGAAACGGGGTCGTCGGCTTCGAGCTGGTCGGCGTGATCCAACAGCGCCCGGTAGCCGTCGTACATCGCGGGATGGCCGCGGGCGCGGCGCTCGATCAACTCGAACAACGTGCCGCTTCGAATCGCCTGCTTGATTCGCCGGAGCTCCTCGAACGTCACGTGGAGGTTGTGTTCGGCCAACAGCCGCTCGCGGGTGTCGTCGTCCTCGGCGCGGAGATCGGCGGGCGTTCGCTCGCTACAAATCGGACACGAACACGGAAAGTAGTCGAGATCGTCGAGCTGTTGGGTTCCGGAAACAGTGAGATACCGTCCGGCGCGGGCGTACAGCGCGTAGGCCGCCGAGTCAAACAGATCACAGCCGAGCGCGACGGCCAGCGCGAGCATCATCGGATGGCCCGCGCCGAAGAGATGCACTGGACAGTCGGCGTCGAGCCCGCGTTTTGCGGCGGCGACCGCATCCACGAGGTCGTCGTAGCGATAGTTGTTCATCAGCGGAACGACCGCGCCGATCGGAAACAGATCGAGGTCGGTGGCCGCGGCGTGGCGACCCGCCCGCTCGCGAAGGTCGGGATACGTCGAGCCCTGCACTGGCGCGTTCAGCAGCATCTCGCCGACCTCGCAGCCCTCGGCGTCGGCCAACGCCTGTTCGGTCACCACGAGTTCGTCTTCGGCCCGCTCGCGGCTCACATCCGGTGGCGTTGGAATGTCCACGGGCGTTGCGATGTCGCTGCCGATATCGTGTTGAAACCGAATGATCTCCTCGGTCGTCACGTCGATATCGCCGTACTCGGCGAGCTGAAACGAGCCCGAATCGGTCATGATCGCGCCGTCGAAATCCAGTAAATCGTGCAGGCCGTCGTCGAGCGCTTGCTGTCGAATCCGGTCGGTCTGGTGGATGATGTAGGAGTTCGTGATGAGAATGTCCACATCGAACTCGGTTTCGAGTCGCGCGGGCTCGATAGTGAGTCGGTTGGGATTGATCACCGGCATGAGTGCGGGCGTCTCGATGGTTCTGCCCGCTCGGGGAACCGACAGCCGGCCGATCCGCGCAGCGCCGTCGGCGTCGCGGATCTCGAAGTGCTCGCGCATATGCCCGTTCGTATCCGGGGCGGGTCGGTAAGGATTGCGTTCGGGCCGTTACCGCTGCAGTTCGTAGTAGCTCACTGCGAGCGCCGCTCGCCCGTCGCGAACGTCGCCCTCGCGGACTGACTGCACGAAGTCGTCGTAGTCGACGGTGTCGACGCGAATCGACTCGTTGAAATCAAGCGATTGGTCGCCGGCGGGCGCACAGCCGGTTGCGACGAAGTGGTGATGGACCGAGTTGGCAATGCCGTTGCTCGGCTCGACCGAAATGAGGTGTTCGAGGTCGTTGGCGGTGTAGCCGGTTTCCTCGCGGAGTTCGCGCTCGGCGGCCACGGCCAGATCCTCGCTTCCTTCGACCGTTCCCGCCGGCAGCCCGCGGTTGATCCGTCCGACGGCCTGTCGCCACTCCGCGATGACGACGAGGTCGCCTGCGGGCGTGAACGGCAGAACCACGACCGCTTCGCGCTCGTCGACCGAGTGGTAGTCGGTTTCGGTGCCGTCGGGCAGGCGTACCTGATCGGCTCTGACCGCAAACCCCGGACACCGGTAATCGATTGCCGAGTCGAGCGTTTCCCACCGGAGCGTCTCATTCGACATGGAGCGTTCTTCCACGTGAGCGGCTAAATATCGCTGGATCTGCGTGTGTCCGGCGTCGATTTCACGATCCGACACCGGCTGGTGTTGCATCCCGTGGCTTATGAGTCGTTGTCGACGGCAGCCCGCGCTAGCTGGATTCGGATCACGGTTCCACCACCGTCGGGCGTTTCGATCGACAACGAACTGTCGTAGCTTTCGGTGATCCACTTGACGAGCCAAAGACCGAGTCCGCTGCCGTGTGTCAGCGGCGTGATCTCGGCATCGCCGAGAATAATCTCCTGTTCGGCCTGCGGAATCCCCGGGCCGTTGTCGGATACGCTGAGTTCGACCGTTGTGTCGCCGACGGTGTCGATGTCGACTGCGACCTGGGGCGTGTCGGACGTGTTGTGCCGGATCGCGTTGTCGACGAGATTCTGCACCACGGTCGCAATGCGCTCGTTGGCGACGACCGCAACCGAGTTGTTTGCGTTGCTGCTGTGGGTGAGTTGTGCCTGCGGATGCTGTGTTTGGTACTCGGCGACCACGTCGGCAACAAGTGGATCGAGTTCGACGGTTCGCAGCGCAGTCGGCTCTTCGAGCACCTGTTTGAGAATTTTCGCCTCCTCGCTCAGCCGAACGAGTTCGCTCGCGGTCTCTTTGATCGTCTCACCAGCAGCGCGAACGTCGTCGGATTCGGCGTCGGCGATCACGGTTTCGGCCATTCCCAACACGAGGTTGAGATCGTTTCGGAGGTTGTGTCTGAGCACCCGCTGGAGCACGTCGAGATGGCGGTCTCGACGGAGCTTTTCGGTGACGTCGCTGTAGATGGCGAACCCACGGTCGGGCGGACAGGGAATGCTCCGGTACATGAACTGTCGCATGCCATGTGTTGTGCGCCGCTCGATAATGCCGGCGTTCGTTTTGCCGGCAGCGGTGCGCCGGTCGAACGCTTGGGCCTCGGTTTGTCTGCCTGCCGGGACGATCAGCTCGTTGAGCCGCCGGCCCGCAGCGGTTTCGTTGTCGAAGCCAAACACGTCGGTAAAGGCCCGGTTGACCTGCACAATATAGGGTGCTTCGTTGACCAGTCTGAACTCGACGATAGCGTCATCAAGCCGGTCGAAAAGCTCTCTGAACCGTTGTTCGGCCGTCATCCGTTCGGGAGTCACCATCGAAGATACGGCTCCCACCCGAACGGCGTCACCAGTCGGTTACTCGCGAGTAACCACTGGCGACAACGCGGACACACGAGCAGCCCATTCATCAGCTATTCTATCTTCGATAGGTTACCGAATGATAATAAACTATCCGACTACTGTGCTGTATTTTTGATTTTTTGGCGTCCTGCGTTACGTATGACATATGCATGACGCCCTCGCGGGGATCGCCGACCATGGCGGCTACGCATTGTGGATTTATGTGCGCCTCGCGTGGTGCGTCTGTATGCGAACGTTTCTGCTCGTCACCGACACGGTGCACACGAGTGCGACGCTCTGTGATTATCTCGATGCGCGACTCGCTGCCGACGATCACGTCGTCGCGCTCGCACTGTTGGACGATCCCGCGGACTCGACGCCCGAGGGCCGCCGGGATCGACAGGACGCGCTCAACGCGGTGGCCGTGCGACTCGCCGCGCGTGCGACCGTCGAAACCGAACTGATCGAGCTCGACGACGACCGTGCTGCAACGCTTCGAACCGACTGTGTCGATCGCGCGGTCGACGAACTCGTCTGTGGTGTGTCGCCACCGAGTCGCGACGACGCGAGCGTATCCGCGGTTGTCGGCTCGGATCTTCTCGCCGATCCTCCCTGTCCGCTCGTTCTGGTGCCGCTGGGTGAGTGAGTCACCAAGCGTTGTCGACACGGGATCCAAACGCAACACCACCGCAGGAAGACCGCCGGCGTTAACCAATCATTCCGCTTTCGACTGCGTAGATGTACGCCGCCCACGGCATGAAAAAAATGAACATCGCGACCGCTGCCAGCCGGAAATCCGCGCGTCCCTCGACCACGAACAGGACGGCCGCAAACACGAGCCCGACAATCACGCTCACCACCAGTGCACCCATCATCCGGGCGGTCATCGCTTCGCTATCCATTGAGACGCGTATTGTCGCAGTCGCCTGTTGAGTGTTCCGTTCGACACGGAAGCGGTTTTACCGACCGCCAGCAATCTCTGCGCAATGGCCACCGCGTTTTTCGACCGTCTTGCCGACCGCATCGCGACCATCGACAGCGTCGTCTCGGTCGGTCTCGACTCCCAGTTGGATCGACTGCCCGAACAGCTCCGCGACCACGACCTCCCACAGTGGGCGTTCAACCGCCGGATCATCGACGCGACACACGAACACGCGGCCTGCTACAAACCCAATGCGGCGTTTTACGAGTCGGCCGACGGCTGGCGGTCGCTTCGCGAGACGGTTGCCTACGCCCACGGCAAGAACGTTCCCGTGTTGTTGGACGCCAAGCGCGCCGACATCGGCAACACGACCCGCCAGTACGCCCAGATTCTCGACGAGGTGGATGCGATTACGGTCAACCCGTACATGGGTCGCGACTCGCTGCAGCCGTTTCTCGACCGAAGCGATAAGGGCGTGTTCGTCCTCTGTCGGACGTCGAATCCGGGTGGCGCGGACCTACAGGATCTCGAACTCGCGACGGGCGAACCGGTGTACGAGCGGGTTGCCGCGCTCGCTGATCTCTGGAACACTCACAACAACGTCGGCCTCGTTGTCGGCGCGACCGCCCCCGAGGAGTTGGCTGAACTCCGCGAGTCGGTGCCCTCGCTGCCGTTTCTCGTTCCCGGCGTTGGCGCGCAGGGTGGCGACGCGGAGGCGGCTGTCGAACACGGCCTCCGACGCGACGGCGTCGGCCTCGTCAACTCCTCGCGCGGCATTATTTTCGCCGGCGAGGGCGAGCAGTTCGCCGCCGCGGCGGGCCAGTCGGCAAAACGGCTCAAACACCGGCTCAACCAGTACCGCGACCGTTGAGCTGAACCGCGGAAGCAACACGGGACGCGGTGGCTCCGACTGGCCGGGCCGACCGACGCCCAGAGAGCCTTTTACCGAGGACGCATATAGTGCGAGTGTGAATCAAAACGGGCTGCTGTTGGGGGTTGCTGCGATCCTCATGGGGATCACCGTCGTGATGCTGATTAGCGGCCTCGCGGTCAGCCCGATTCTCCTTGTTGTTGCACTCCCGTTCGGCGCGGCAGCCTACCTCATCTGGTTTCACGCCAGCGGGCGGCTCGCCGACCGAGTTCGGGCGAATCCCACCGCCTACACCCGGTCACAACGCGACGGCGACGCCCCCGGTTCGTTCGGTGCCGGGGCGTTTTCGGATGGGCGGTTCAGCCGCGAGCAAACACGACAAAATCGTCGCCGGGCGCGGGCGACCGGCGCGGCCGCCGCCGATAGTCGACCGCGGCTAACACAGCGCGAGGCCGCCGGGATTCTCGGTGTTGACGTTGGCGCTGACCACGCGGAAATCAAACAGGCCTACCGCTCGAAAGTGAAAACCAGCCATCCCGACGCGCCCGACGGCGACGAGGAGACGTTCAAATCGGTTCGACGGGCGTACGAGACGCTTTCGGGAGAGTAGTCGCCTCAGCTTTTCGGGAGAGTGTCGCCTTGGTTTGGGCCACGCGCTGACGAGCAGCCGGCGCCTGATTGGATCGCTGTGCGGGTTCTCGTCGTCCTGCCACCAACTCAGTTTGTGACGACCGCGTTGCCAACGCGTTCGGTTGCGTATGGCGCAGTACGTCTCGCCATTTTCGCTACTGTGTGACGGTTTCTCATCTCACGAAAAGCGTTTTTACACCGCCTCGCCTACGAGCGTCCATGAGCGCCGACCGGGCCCGATTAGAACAGGCCCTTGCGCGCGGCGAGGAAGAAAACGGCTCAATCGAGTTCAAAGAACGGCTGACCCGAGCGCTCCACCTCGCGGACGGTCGGATGGAAAGTCTCGCAGCCCAACTCCGCCACCGGGTGCTTTCTGGCGACGGCGAGGCGACGTACGTCGTCGGCGTGACCGACAACGGCGGCATTGCGGGCATTGCTCCGGCGGCCTTTTCGGAAACGATGGACGTGCTCTCGTTGCTTGCCGATGAGGCGGGCGCACACATCGAGGATGTCGAAACGTGGAGCGCTGGCGACGACGGCCTCGTCGGTGTCGCCACCATCCGGGAGGGCTCGATGCTCACCGCCGACACCGGCCACATCGTCATCGGCACCGCCGGCCACGTCGACCACGGCAAATCGACGCTGGTTGGCTCGCTCGTCACCGGCGAGGCCGACGACGGCAACGGCTTCACGCGGGGCTTTCTCGACGTCCAGCCGCACGAGGTCGAACGCGGCCTCTCGGCTGATCTCTCGTATGCCGTCTACGGCTTCGACGACGCCGGCGACCCGGTTCGCATGGACAATCCGCACCGCAAAACCGACCGCGCTCGCGTCGTCGAGGAGGCCAGCCGACTCGTGTCGTTCGTCGACACCGTCGGCCACGAGCCATGGCTTCGAACGACGATTCGCGGACTTGTCGGCCAGAAACTCGACTACGGATTGTTGGCGGTCGCCGCTGACGACGGGCCAACGAAGACGACTCGCGAACACCTCGGCATTCTGCTGGCAACCGAGTTGCCGACGATCGTGACGATCACAAAGGTCGACGCCGTGTCCGACAAGCGGGTCGACGAAGTCGAAAAGGAGGTCGAATCGCTCCTCCGGGATGTCAACCGAACGCCGCTGCGAGTTGGCCGCTACAGCGTCGAGGAGGCCGCGGCCGAACTGAGCGAAACCGTCGTGCCGATCGTTCGGACCAGCGCGGTTCGCGGCGACGGCATGGCCGACCTCGACACGTTGTTCGAGCGCCTGCCCAAACGCGCGGCCGACGCGGAGGCCGACTTTCGGATGTACATCGACCGGACGTACAGCGTCACCGGCGTCGGCGCGGTCGCCTCGGGAACGGTCAACGCCGGCTCGGTCGAGGCGGGCGATGAACTCCTGTTGGGACCGATGGCCGACGGCAGCTTCCGCGAGGTTGAGGTTCGTTCGATCGAGATGCACTACCACCGGGTCGATACCGCCAAAGCCGGCCGTATCGTCGGCATTGCACTCAAAGGCGTCGCCGAAGTCGAAATCAGCCGCGGGATGGTGTTGCTTCCGCGGTCGGCCGATCCGCAGGCGGTTCGCGAGTTTACCGCCGAGGTGATGGTGCTCAACCATCCGACCCGGATTCAGTCGGGCTACGAGCCGGTGGTTCATCTCGAAACGCTGAGCGAGACGGCGGTTTTTTCGCCCGAAGGCGGCAAGCTGCTTCCCGGCGATACCGGTCGGACGACAGTCAAATTCAAATTTCGGCCGTACTTCGTCGAGGAGGGCCAGCGGTTCGTCTTCCGCGAAGGATCGAGCAAGGGCGTCGGCACCGTGCTCTCGGTGAACGGGGCCGACGACACGGACACAACTGCCGGTGCCGACACGGACACAACTGCCGGTGCAGACGCGGGCGACGACTGAGTGATAGCGGCGCTGGCGACGACTGAGTGATGGCGGATCAATCGTTTGCAACGTTCCGTCGTCGCCAGCGATTCTTGCGTTGTGCGTTAGCTTGCCGACACCGTCCGCTGAAATCTACTTGACACCGAACGACTGCGCAACGAGTTCCTCGTCGGTTTCGCCGACGACGTACGTCTCGCCGTCGACAACGTCGATTGTGACTTTTGCGGGTGCAAACACGCGTTCGGGCACCTCGTAGAAATCCCAACCGGCCTCCTCGAAAATCTGTTCGAATGGGACGCCGTACTCCTCGCGGGCGACCGATGGGATCTCGTCGAACACGGTCGACTCCTCGCGAACCTGCAGGTACACCTCGCCGCCGTAGGCGAGCGCATCGTTTGTCCGGCCCATCGCGACCGACTCGTTGTAGCTCACGGGTGCCATCGGTGCGCGGCCCGTGGCGGTCGTGATTTCGGTGACTGGATAGCCCAGTTCGGCCAGCCGGAACACCGCAAGTTCGGCCGCCCGCGCCGCCATTGAGACGCTGCCGGCGGTCGAACCCGCGGCGTACGTCGGCAGAAAAACGCTCGACGGCTCGACGTTGGCGTAGTCGGCGATGTGTTCGGCAATTCGGTCGTCCGGGAGGTCGATGCTCTCGATGGCCAACACGGCGAAATCGAACTCGTCGTAGTAGCCGACCCGCTCGAAATCCGTCTCCTCGCCGACGAGCGCCCGTGCCGGACCCGATCCGAGGCCATTGAATCCCTCAAAATCGAGTTCCCAGCCGGCCTTTTGCGAGCACAACAGGGCAACGGCTGGATGGTCGGTTGTGAGTTCGACGTAGGGAATCGGTGCGCCGCCAACACGACCCATCTGGGTGTAGATCGTCGCCAACCCGGCGGTCTGAATGTCCGCCAGCATAAGGCCGGCTTCGATGCCGCCGTCGGCGGCCACCCCGAAATCGATGACTGTCGCGCCGCAGTCGAGTTCGGACGCGATCACGCCGAGTTCCTCGCTGAAGTCCAGCGCCTCGTCGACGAGTTCGATCGCCGAGCGATTGATGCTTTCCATGGGCAGTCGTCGGCTGGCGGCCGCAAAAGCCATTCGTCCTTCGTCGACTCGGTGTCGCCCTATCGCTCGCGTTCGGCTTTCCGACCGAGTTCGGCTTCGACCGCCTCAACCTTATCGCTCGCCGACTGGTCGGTCGTCCGTTTGTCGTCGATTTTCAGCACGGTGCTCACGCGATCGGCGTCGACGGCCTTGTGTGCCGCGGCGACCGCCGCCAGCAACGAATCGATGTCGTCGGCCTCGATCACGGTTCCCATTGGATTCGTCTCGTAGCTCACGTCGTGGGCGTCGAGCGTGTCGACCGCCTTGGCGACCTCGCTGGCCATGCTGTCCTCGATTACGGGCGCAACGCTGAGCAGAGCGATTACCGTCATACTCGTTCTTGCGGTTCGATCGCCCTAACTTCGCTGGTTGCTGGCGGTGTCGACCACGTCGGTTCAGCGTGACTGGATGCGAGTGCGTCGTCGCCAGCGGGGTACGTTTTTGCGTCTGGCGGGCAATCTGTGGACATGGCTCCGTACGTCTCACATCCGGTTCGAAGGATTCGGGCCGATCCGACCGACGAGCCGATTTCGCTGGTCGTCGAACTCGCGGCCGACGCCGACGACTCGGCACTGACGGCGACGGTTGGGTCGGCTTCGGGGCGTGTTGTTCGCGAACTCCCGTTTGACGCCTATCTGCTCTCGGTTCCACAGACGGCCGTCGACGCACTCTGTGAACTGCCATCCGTGGTTCGCGTCGAAACCGCAAACACGCTTTCAATCCACTCGCACGTCGCCGAACCACCCGAACCGGACGATTCGATTGTTGGGGAGTAATCGCACGATTCGATACAGAAATCGCTCGTAATGATGTGTTGGAAAAATGCGTCGGCGGGGATTTGAACCCCGGTTGTAACCATGGCAAGGTTACGTGATACCACTACACTACCGACGCGTGGTGCGTTATGCGTCCACCTACACGTAGCCGGTGGCGACAGTATAAGGGTTGCGAAAGCGCCCGCGTCAACACCGAAAACCCCGTGACGTGACCGTGATTGCGACGGGTCGTCCACCACATTTGTCTGGCTCGTCTTACGTGGATCTGTTCATTAGAAATGTCCTCTTTAGCTCGAAATTCTGAACAAACCAGTTTCGAATGGGGGAAATACCTCGCCATATATTGCGCAGATCGGCATAAATCTAAAACAAACAGAATATATTTAACACTCGGGCTGATTCCCACGAGTATGCCCAGAGTTGCCTATCAGTCGGATCTCGACGCTCTCCGCGAGGATGTGCTCTACATGTCGGAACTCGTTCTCGACCGGTTTCGGTCGGCGCTTTCCGCACTCGAACAGGGGGATGAATCGCTCGCCTGCGACGTCATCGACGGCGACGACGAAATCAACGACCTGTATCTCGAACTCGAAAGCGACTGCGTCGACCTGATTGCGCTCCAACAGCCGGTCGCCTCGGACCTCCGATTCATCGCTGCCTCGTTCAAAATCCTCACCGATCTCGAACGCGTCGGTGATCTGGCGGCGAACCTCGCCACCTACTCGCTTGCGGCCGACCAGAATACGTTCCCTGCGGTCGACATTCAGACAATCGGCACCGTCGTCGGCGAGATGGTCGAAGACGCCATGGTCGCCTACGCCGAGGCCGACACCGCGCTGTGCTACGCACTTGCCGAGCGAGACAATGCGGTCGACGACCAGTGTGTGGCCGCAAGCGAAACCGTCGTCAGCGAACTGCTCCGGCGAGACGGTCCGACTGCATCCGAGGAGTTGGATCACGAACGGCTGTTGGATGATGTCTCACGACTCCTGTTGACGATTCGCGATCTTGAGCGCGTTGGCGACCACGCGGCCAACATCGCCGCTCGAACGGTGTACATGGTCGAAAACGACGCCGGGCTGCTCTACTGAGACGGCCCCACTACTTACCACCCGCTCGGTGAGTATCTGATTTGGCTACTCACGCGCGGCGACCGTTTTGGTTCGACCCATGTGTTGTTATTCGTTCGATCGGTTGTCGCAGACTCATCCTCAGTTGTTCCATGTGGGGGTTCACCATGGCTCAAGAGAGATCGACGAAACACGCGACATCGTCCGTGTGACGCCGACACAGGGCAGTCTGGATTCCGCTACCCTTTTACCTTCCCACTCGGTAGCCGACGTACAGTCTAGTGACGAGGCACACCCGATGGACGGACTCACCCTACTGGTTCCGTCGTCGGTCGTCCGAGAGGCCGAGGACAAACGCGAGGCAACTCGCAAACTCGGCTACGTCGCCCGCGCGGCGGCAGTGTTCGGGGCCGACCGACTGCTCGTCTTTCCCGACCGGGAGGGCGAGCGTCGATGGGGCGAGGAGTTTGTCCGCGTCGTGCTGCAGTACGCCGCGACGCCGCCATATCTCAAACACGAGATCTGGGGCAAACGCGACGAGTTGCAGTTCGCGGGCATTCTGCCGCCGCTCCGGGTTTCGTCACAGACCGTAGCCGACCCGAACGGGCCGGCTACACACCAAGGAATCGTGACCGAGGTCGGATCTGAAGAGCGCGTTCGGGTCACTTGCGGACTGCAACACCCGATCTCTCTCCTGGTGCCGCCGTCGATGGCGACACCCGCGGAGGGAGAGCGCGTCACCATCAGGATCTCTTCGAGAGAACCGGTTCGTGCCCGCCTCGTCGACGAGGCCCCCCCGGGCTTCGTCGTCGACCGCATGGACCTGTCGGAAGCGCTTGCCGACGAACCGGGGCTGACGATCGCCACATCCGCGTATGGACAGACGCTGTCGCATGCGCGACTCGGCACCCTCCTCGCCGACGTTCGCGAGGGGAGTATGACCGTCGCCTTCGGTTCGCCCGGTAGGGGCCTTCCGCAAATGCTCGGGATCTCACCCGAGGCGGTTTCGGCCGCCATCGCGGCCGACACTCACGTCGACACCGATCCGCGGTTCGACCGCTGGCTCAATACGATTCCGCGACAGGCAAGCGAGACGGTGCGAACGGAGGAAGCAATGTTCGCGTCGCTCGCCTGCCTCACGCTCACGGAGTAACCATATGCCACAACCAAGCAGACCACGCAAAGGCTCGATGGGCTACGGCCCGCGAAAGCGTGCGACCTCACAGGTCCCACGGATTCGCTCGTGGCCAGACGACGATGGAGCCCCTGCACCGCAGGGATTCGCCGGCTACAAGGCCGGTATGACCCACGTCGTCATGGTCAACGACGAGGCAGACTCGCCGCGTGAAGGAATGGAAGAGTCCGTTCCTGTCACCGTTGTCGAGGTGCCTCCAATGCGGGCGGTCGCCGTCCGAGCCTACCAAGACACGCCGTACGGACAGAAGCCGGTAACCGAGGTCTGGGCGACCGAGTTCGACGACGAACTCGACCGCGCGCTCGACCTGCCGGCCGAAAACACCTTCGCGGACGACGCGGAGGCCCTTCGGGAGCTCGTCGCCGACGGCGACGTCGACGACCTCCGGCTGATCACCCACACGGTGCCCGGCCCGAACAAGAACGTCCCGAAAAAGAAACCCGACATCATGGAGACGCGAATCGGTGGCGGCTCGCTTGACGAGCGGTGTGAGTTCGCACTCGACCTGCTCGAAGACGGCGGCGAACACAGCGTCAGTGACGTGTTCCGCGCCGGCGAGTACCTCGATGTCTCGGGCATCACGAAGGGGAAAGGAACCCAAGGTCCCGTCAAACGATGGGGCGTCCAGAAACGCAAAGGGAAACACGCCCGCCAGGGATGGCGGCGACGGATCGGGAATCTCGGTCCGTGGAACCCCTCGCGCGTGCGGTCAACCGTTCCCCAGCAAGGACAGACCGGCTACCACCAGCGAACCGAGCTCAACAAGCGCCTGATCGACATCGGCAACGGCGACGACGCCTCCGTCGATGGTGGCTTCGTCAACTACGGCGAGGTCGACGGCGACTACGTGCTCATCAAGGGTTCGCTCCCTGGCCCGAACAAACGGCTGCTGCGGTTCCGCCCGGCCATCCGGCCGAACGACCAGCCACGCCTCGATCCCGAGGTTCGCTACGTCTCGACCGCATCTAACCAAGGATAATCATGCAGGCTACAGTACGCGACCTGAACGGTGACGACGCGGGCTCGATCGACCTTCCGGAGGTCTTTTCGACCCCATTCCGCCCGGATCTCATCCAGCGGGCCGTTGTTGCCGCACAGGCAAACCGAAAACAGGCCTACGGTGCGGACAAACTCGCCGGAATGCGAACCCCTGCCGAATCGATGGGCAGCGGACGCGGGTTGTCGCACGACCCACGCCAAGACGGCGTTGTCCGTCGTGTGCCGCACGCAGTCGGCGGTCGCCGTGCACACCCACCGAAGGTCGAAAAGGAACAGGGCAAGACGATCAACAAGAAGGAGCGCCAGTTGGCAACGCGCTCGGCGCTCGCCGCAACGACGGACGCCGAGAAGGTTTCCGACCGGGGCCACCAGTTCGAGGGCGACCTCGAACTGCCACTCGTCGTCAGCGACGAGTTCGAAGAGCTCGTCAAGACCAAGGCGGTCGTTTCGCTGCTCGAATCGCTCGGCGTTGCCGAGGACATCGAGCGCGCCGAAAACGGCAAAACGGTTCGAGCGGGACGCGGTACGAGCCGCGGCCGCAAGTACAAAACGCCGAAATCGATCCTCTTTGTGACCAGCGAGGAGCCCTCGACGGCCGCTCGCAACCTCGCGGGTGCCGACGTGGCCACCGCGAGCGAGGTCAACGTCGAGGATCTCGCTCCCGGCACGCACGCCGGTCGGTTGACGATCTTCACCGAGAGCGCCATTGCGGAGGTGGCTGACCGATGAGTTCGATTCTCCACCACCCGCTGGTGACCGAGAAGGCGATGAACGAGATGGACTTCGACAACAAGCTGCAGTTCATCACGGACATCGACGCGACGAAACCCGAGATTCGCGAGGAAGTCGAACAACGCTACGACGTGGCCGTCGTAAAAATCAACACGCAGGTCACGCCAGAAGGAACAAAGAAGGCGACGCTCACGCTCGGCGAGAGCGACGACGCGACCGAGATCGCCTCCAGAATTGGGGTGTTCTAAATGGGACGTCGAATTCAGGGACAACGACGCGGCCGTGGTGGCTCCACTTTCCGTGCGCCATCGCACCGCTACAAAGCCGAACTGTCGCACAAGAAAAGCGAAGAACACGACACCATCTCCGGCGAAGTCGTCGACATCGAACACGACCCAGCCCGGAGTGCCCCACTCGCAGACGTGGAGTTCCAAGATGGCGACCGTCGTCTCATTCTCGCCCCCGAGGGCGTGACCGTTGGTGAGACGATTCAGGTCGGTGTCTCCGCCGAGATCAAACCCGGCAACACGCTTCCGCTGAGCGAAATCCCCGAGGGGATTCTCGTCTGCAACGTCGAGAGCTCGCCCGGTGACGGCGGCAAGTTCGCCCGTTCGACAGGTGTCTCCGCCCAGCTACTGACCCACGATCGCAAGGTCGCGGTCGTCAAGCTGCCAAGCGGCGAGGTCAAACGGCTCAACCCCTCGTGTCGGGCAACCATCGGCGTCGTCGCCGGCGGTGGCCGAACCGAAAAGCCGTTCGTCAAAGCCGGCAACAAGTATCACAAAATGAAATCGCGCGGGACGAAGTACCCACGCGTCCGTGGTGTTGCCATGAACGCCGTCGACCACCCGTTCGGTGGCGGCGGCCGACAGCATCCCGGCAAGCCAAAATCCGTTTCGCGGAACGCGCCACCAGGCCGAAAAGTCGGTGACATCGCCTCGAAGCGAACCGGACGCGGCGGCAAAGGAGGACGAAACAAATGAGCACGGAATCACGCTTCGCGCGCTTCCTGCTCATCGGTTTCACAGGAAGTGAACACAAATGAGCACAGATTACCGCACCGGCCGAGAGGGTGAGTTCACCTACCGCGGCCACACGCTCGACGAGCTACAGGAGCTGGAGCTTGACGAGGTTGCTGAACTGCTCCCCGCTCGACAGCGGCGAAC
>LKMS01000007.1 GCA_001563965.1 Haloferacaceae archaeon PL-Br10_E2g29
ACGACGTCCAGAACGTCGTCAAACAGATCCAGCGGTCGCTGCTGCAGGCCGACGTCGACGTCTCGCTCGTTATGTCGCTGTCCGAGCAGATCAAAACGCGCGCACTCGAAGAGGAACCACCGGGCGGCACGACGGCCCGCGATCACGTGCTCAAAATCGTCTACGAGGAGCTTGTCGACCTGGTTGGCGAGTCGACCGAACTCCCGCTCGAACCACAGACGATCATGCTCGCCGGCCTCCAGGGATCGGGAAAAACGACGACGGCCGCCAAAATGGCGTGGTGGTTCTCGAAAAAAGGCCTGCGCCCCGCGGTGATTCAGACCGACACGTTCCGTCCGGGCGCATACGACCAGGCCAAGCAGATGTGCGAGCGCGCGGAGGTGCAGTTCTACGGCGACCCCGATGAGGACGACCCGGTGAAAATCGCGCGCGACGGGATGGCCGCCACCGAGGATGCCGAGATTCACATCGTCGACACCGCCGGACGCCACGCGCTCGAAGACGACCTGATCGACGAAATCGAGGAGATCGAAGCGGCCGCAACGCCCGACGTGAGCCTGCTGGTCCTCGACGCAGCAATCGGGCAGGGTGCAAAGGAACAGGCCAAGCGCTTCGAGGAGACGATCGGCATTGAGGGCGTCGTCATCACCAAGCTCGACGGGACAGCCAAGGGTGGTGGCGCGCTGACCGCCGTCAACGAGACCGACTCGTCGATCGCGTTCCTCGGTGCGGGTGAGACGGTTCAGGATATCGAGCGCTTCGAGCCCAACAGCTTCATCTCGCGACTGCTCGGCATGGGCGACCTCAAACAGCTCGCCGAGCGGGTCGAGCGGGCGATGGAGGAAACCCAGGCCGACGATGACGACTGGGATCCCGAGAGCATTCTGGAGGGCAGTTTCACGCTCAAGGACATGCAAAAGCAGATGGAGGCGATGAACAACATGGGCCCGCTCGACCAGATCATGGACATGATTCCGGGGATGGGCGGTGGGCTAATGGATCAGTTGCCCGACGACGCGATGGACGTGACCCAAGACCGGATGCGACGCTTCGAAATCGTCATGGATTCGATGACCGACCACGAGCTTGAAGAACCCCGGTCGATCAGCGCCAAGCAGGTCGAACGCATTGCGCGGGGCTCGGGAACCGACACCGAAACCGTCCAAGAGCTGCTCGAACAACACAAGATGATGGACCGGACGCTCAACCAGTTCCAGGGAATGGGCGACGGCGACATGCAGCGGATGATGAAACGGATGCAGCAGGGCGACGGCGGCGGCCTCGGTGGGCTGGGCGGTGGCGGCGGCATGATGTAAGCCGGTGATGGTGAATCGCCGGAGATCCGTTACTCAGTAATGAGCGTCCACCCGAAACGGTTTCTAAGTGCGTCAACAAACGCCTGCGGAGCGGGAACTACTGTTTGCGGGACCGACAGCGAGTGACACTGAGTTCACCGTTGATAACGGCCGCGCGGTCGCTCATAGGCGGGATAGACGCCGTCGTACCAGTGAGCGAGGAACGTGGAAACACGCCGGGGTTCCGTCGGATGACAAGCATACAAGCAGCGTGACCGACGGAATTTTGTCGGCCGCGACCGGACAGAAGCTGTGCAGGCCGCAGTCGTCCTCTCGTCAGTCACCGAGGCGCTCATCGACGTGCTTCCCCGGGTCGCTCAAATCGCACTCGTCGTCGCGGTGGCCGTCTACATCGCGAACGTCGCCGTCGCGTTCGGCCTCGTCGAGAAGATTGCACTCCTCTCGCGGCCGCTGACCGGCCCGGCAAACCTCCCCGACGAGGTCGGAACCGCAATTTTGACAACAACCGCCTCAACAACCGCGGGGTATGCGATGTTGGCCGACCTTCGCGAGTCGGGCTATCTCGACGATACGGCCACGCTCGTTGCGGTCATTATGAACACGTTCTTTGGGTTTACACAGCACGTGTTTACCTACTACATTCCCGTGTTGATCCCGATTTTGGGGCTTCGCGTTGGCGTGATGTACGTCAGTGCACGAGCGTTGATCGCGCTGGCGATCACGCTCACCGGAATCGCGATCGGCGCGCTGGTTCTCTCGGACCGCAACGTTGATTTCGACGTTCAACTCGATCCCGATGCGCTCACCGATGAAGAACAGACGCCACGACACCGACTCCGTGCCGCGTGGGATCGAACGTGGCCGACGCTTCGGCGACTCCTACCACGGCTTGCGGTCGTCTACACGCTCGTGACGGTGCTCGTCACCCAGTACGATCTCGACGCCATCACGGGCTCTGCGGATCCGCTGGCCGAACTGGTTGGCTTGCCCGCGGCCGCCGTTCCCGTGATCGTCGTCTACACGTTCGATACGACCGCCGGGGCGGCGACGATCGCCCCGCTGTTGGCCGACACGTTCACGCCGCGACAGGCGGTGGCAACGCTGCTTATCGGCAGCATCATCTCGTTTGCCGTCTCGACGTTCAAACGGTCGATTCCGTTTCAGTACGGCATCTGGGGCGCGGAGTTCGGGACGAAAGTGATCGTGGTCAACACGGTGTTGAAAATTGTGTTTATTAGTGTCACGGTTGTCGCACTGCTCGCATTCTGATTCCTCGGAGAACAATCGAGAACCGGAGCCAGTACGTTCATATACACACCAATCCGCCCAACTGTGGTGACCACACACATCGAATTGGAGCCAACAGGCGCTCCGTGTCTGGGTTTCGCCAGCAGCCACTTACAGACATCTTTATATACTTCCGGTGATTACTTATTGTTAGGGCGCACCCAACCGTTCTTTTATCTTTCTGTCGGCAACGGGGGCATCCGGAAACCATCATGAGTGAAAGCGAAACCAGAATCCGAAGCTACGGCAGACGAACCGAGAAGGAAACAGCCGACGAGCAGTCGGCCGACGAGACGACACGCTGTCCGGAGTGTAGCGGCCAGCTCGTCACCGACGACGAACACGGCGAAACGGTTTGTGTCGACTGCGGACTCGTTGTCGAAGAGGACGCTGTCGACCGCGGCCCCGAGTGGCGCGCCTTCGACAGCGCCGAGCGCAACTCGAAATCCCGTGTCGGTGCACCAACGACGAAGATGATGCACGACAAGGGGCTGAGCACCAACATCGGCTGGCAGAACCGTGACGCCTACGGGAAGGCACTCAGCGCGAACCAGCGCCGCCAGATGCAGCGGCTTCGCACGTGGAACGAGCGGTTCCGCACGCGCGACAGCAAAGAACGCAACCTCAAACAGGCGCTCGGCGAAATCGACCGCATGGCCAGCGCGCTCGGTCTCCCAAAGGCCGTCCGCGAAACCGCGTCGGTCATCTACCGCCGCGCGCTCGACGAGGACCTCCTTCCGGGGCGCTCGATCGAGGGTGTCGCCACCGCGTCACTGTACGCGGCGGCTCGTCAGCTGGGCAACCCACGCAGCCTCGACGAGTTTACCGCCGTCTCGCGGGTCGACAAAATGGAGATGACGCGAACCTACCGCTACGTTGTTCGCGAACTCAAACTCGAGGTCAAGCCCGCCGACCCCGAACAGTACGTGCCACGGTTCGTCTCACGACTCGAACTGAACGACGAGGTCGAGCGCCAAGCGCGCTCGCTGCTCCGCGGCGCGAAAGACGCCGGCATCACGAGCGGAAAATCGCCGGTCGGCCTCGCCGCCGCCGCGGTGTACGCCGCGGCGTTGCTCACCAATCAGAAGGTCACCCAGAGCCAGGTCGGCGAAGTCGCCGACATCTCGGAAGTCACCATCCGCAACCGGTACAAGGAGCTGCTCGAAGTCGACCACGACGAACGGCGCAACTGAAACGAACGCAAAACTGTCAGTGGGCGTAAAAAATGAGCCGGATGACCTTCATGGATTGTGATGCAAAATCGGCCGATTTCGGCCATGAGGCGGCCGAAAACGACCGGTGAGTGCTAGCGTGTATCAGGATAGTACTATAACCCTCCGGTCGTTACCGTTGGATGCTCATGAAAAAGCAGGAGCTCATCCACCTACACGGCCTGCTTGCCGAAGTACGTACGCAGTGTGAGATGTGGGAAGGCGAATTCGACCTCACAGCGTACGAATCACTTGGCATCAAGCCGACATCGATCCACAAATCGAAGACCGATCACAAAGCAGCTGTTTTCAAACTCGCGAAGGGAATCACGTCCTCAATGGCCGAGGCCGAATCCGAACCGCTGGCACCCAACGCGGACTAAACACGTTCGATCGTGTTCTCCAGCTCGCTCTCCTCGTGAGCGGCTGCGCGTTCTCACAACTACGAGATGGTCAGAGACAGTCGCTGTTCGACAGCGAAATTTACTGTCGAGCCGACACGAGCAGGTAAATCCCGACGATTCCAACAGTAACGAGTCCGCCGAGCACAACACTTGTGAGATAGATCGGAACGAGAACCGACCCCAGCAAGAGTATCGCGCCGACTGTCGGGTTCCAGACGTAGACGAGCGCCCAGAGATACACCACAATCGCGGTCAGAATGATCATCGCGCCGGTTGCGATGTTCCAGACGTAGGACAGAATGATCCCGCCGAAGATCGCAACCTGGCCGATGCCAACCGAGAGAGCCATGCCGCGGTTAAATCCGGAGGTCAGCTGCATCGCCGCTGCGACCGGGATGACGAGCATACCGGCAACCAAAATCGCCCCGAGAATCTGCATGGCGGCGACAACGACGAGCGCAGTCAACACGATCAACAGCGTATCGTAGAACCAGACGTTGAGTCGGGCGAGTCGCGCAGCCTCGCGGTCAAACGTAATGAAGAGAAGCTGTTTGTGCGTGAGTCCGACAGTCAGCCCGACGAGGAGGGTCAGCGCAACCATCAGCTGGACGTTCTCGAACGGGACGAAGAGGATATCACCGAACAGATAGCTCTCGACGCGCGTGCTAAACACGACACCGTACGAGATGATGGCGATACCGAGCGCGAAGCCGCCGGTGAGCATGATTGCAATCGGGACGTCGGCGTAGCCCTCAGTTCTGACGGCAATGTACTGCATTCCAAGCGCGGCAATCGCGGCCGCAACGAGCGCAAACACCAGCGGATAATCGAACGACGGCACCGCCGCACCAATAAAGAGACCGATGGCAACCCCCCCAAACGCCGTGTGCGCAAGCGCTTCGCCGATCAGCGCCATCTGACGGTTGACGAGATAGAGGCCGACGACGGGCGCGGCCACGCCGATGAGCGCGCCCGCGGTGAACCCGCGCTGGAGGAAGTTGCTACAGACCAACCACGCGTCGATTGTGTTGCAGGTCGAATCCCAAAACAGCCCGTACAGCGGCGGAAATCCCCAAAAAATGAACGCCGCAAAGGCGACCAGCGTGAGTGGAATCCCAACGCCAAACAGGACGCGTTGTCGACGCGGCGAGACGGTCTCGACGGCCACGTTAGGCCCTCCCGCCGAGTTGGCCGGGAGCCAGCCCGTGCGTCGAGTTGAACACGCGTTCGAGCGCGCCGCTTTCGAGGAACTGCTGGGTTTCACAGTGTTCGTACAACTTGCCGTCGAGACAGGCCATCATGTTGGCATGGTCGATGACGACGCCGATGTCGTGTTCGATCAGGACGATGGTCATGCCGTCCTCGTTGAGTTCGCCAAGCAGATCATAAAACGCCTCGACTGAGTCGGCGTCGACGCCGACGGTTGGCTCGTCGAGCGCAAGGAGGTCGGCCTCGCTGGCAAGCGCGCGGGCGATGTAGGTTCGTTGTTTTTGCCCGCCAGAGAGTCGGCTGATTTTTCGATCCGCAAGGTCGCTGATGCCGACCGTTTCGAGCGCCTCGTCGACGAGCCTGCCATCGGTCTCCGACAGCGGCATGAGCCCGGCGTGGGCGTACCGACCCATGCGGACGACTTCCCGGACGGTGACCGGCATCATCGTGTCGGCCTCGGTTGACTGCTGGGCGACGTACGCGAGCCGAGTGCCCTGTTTGTACTTGTCAGCGCGGGTTCCATACAGCTCAATCCGCCCGGAGTCGGGTTTTTTTAACCCGAGCATGAGCTGTAAGAGCGTTGTTTTCCCCGAGCCGTTTGGCCCAATCAGTCCCAGGAAATCGCCGTCTTCGACGGTCATCGAGATGTTGTTGAGCACCGGCTGCTCGTCGTAGGCAAACGAGACGTTCTCAACGGTGATTGGGGGAGTCATTTGGCCACTGAAGTGGATGTCCGCGGTTGTTCGACTCTTCGTCCGAGGATACAAATCCCCTGTTATTCGGCGCGGAGCGCGGTCTCGACCGATGGGAGGTTGATCTGGCGGAAGTGCTCGATGTAGCCCCAGTCGGGTTCCATCTGGACTGAGTCGTCGATATCTGGACTGCCGTCGATCTGGGTTTCGACCGGTGACAGCGGGAGAATATCCGCATCGGTGTCCTCAGCGAGCGTTTCGGCGAGTCGTGCGTCCTCGCCCACGTCATAGAGAATGTGACCGATGTCAAACTCCGCAATTAGGTTTTCGATTTCTTGAACATCGCGCGTCGAGGCTTGATCGTCCGGCGAGGTGCCGATTGGCGAGAAAATTTCAATCCCGTAGCGCCGGTTCCACCACTGGAACGAGTCGTGGGTGCCGACGACGAGTTGGTTCAGCTCCGCGCGGTCGACGATTGCCTGGAACTCCTCGTCGAGTTCGTCGAGCTCCTCGTTGAACGCCGCAGCATTGGCCCGGTACTCGTCTTCGTGGTCGGGGTCGAGTTCGGCGAGCCCGTCGGCGATGTTGTCAACACCGTCCTGACAGACGATGGGATCCATCCACCAGTGTTCGTCGTTGTCCTCGGCGGGGCTGTCGAAGAACTCGATGCCCTCGGAGGCCTCGATAACGAGCGTGTCTCCGTCGGCTTCGAGACTGTCTGCGGCGTCGTCCTGCCAGCTTGAAAAGTCGCGAAGGTAGACGAAGCCGTCGGCCGTATCGAGGTCCTCGACCGTACTGGCATCGGGGTTCCAGTCGTGGCCGTGTTGGCCGACCGGCACGAGGTCGATGGCGTTGAGACGGTCGCCGGCGACCTGCCGGACGAAATCCCAGACCGCCGGCATTGTCGCGAAGACGGAGAGTTCGGCATCCGGGTTGCTTCCGCTGTTGCCGGCTGCTTGGGTGGGATCGTCGCCGAGACAGCCGGCCAACCCAACCGTGGCGAGGCTGCCTGCACCGATCGTAAACCGCCGTCGTGAGAGATGTTGTGAACGAGTCTGTTCTGCGCGCGCTCTTGTCATTAGTCGTCTATTCGTTCCTCCAGCATATTAAGTTTGGGAAAACAAATTAATAAGTTAGAGTTGTCTAATTATTTGTTGTGGGTCGGTTCGCCGTGAGAAACAGATTGCCACCGCTCGGAGACGGAAGCCTTAGCTACCACCTAGTTGTATCGGTTCGTTGTACCATGACTGTTCTTGTGACCGGCGCGAGCCGTGGAATCGGCCGGGCAGTTGCGCTGGATCTCGCAGCCGACCACGACATCGCCATCAACTACCGAAACGCGGCCGACGCGGCAGCCGGTGTGGTCGAAGCCGTGGAGGCAACCGGCAGCACCGCGGTTGCCGTACAGGCCGACGTGCGCGATTCGGCGGCGGTCGACGCGATGATCGAGACCGTCGTCGACGAACTCGGCAGCCTTGATGCGGTCGTCAACAACGCGGGCATCGCCGATCCGTCGCTCGCAACCGACACCGACGACGCACAGTGGAACCGCGTGCTTGAGACGAATCTCACCGGTGCATTTTATGTGACCCGGGCGGCGCTTCCGTTTCTCGACCCGGACGGCGACGTGGTGTTCATCTCCAGTATCGGCGGGACCGGCGGCACCGTCGACGCCAGCTATGCGGCCAGCAAGGCTGGGCTCCACGGACTCACCCGATCGCTGGCCAGAGAGTACGGTGACGGTGGCATACAGGTCAACGCCGTCGCGCCCGGACCGGTCGAAACGGAAATGAACGGCGTGATTCTCGAGTATCTCGAAGAAATCGACTTTCGCGGCCACGAAAACATCGATACGCATCTGCCCGCGTACGCCTGCCAACCCGAAGACGTTGCGCACACCGTGCGATACCTGCTGGAAAACGAGTACATTCAGGGCGAAATCGTCAACGTCAACGGCGGGATGCAGTTCCAGTAGCCAGTCACGTTTCTGCGACCAATCTCCGCGTCGGCAACGCTCAGAGTTGGACGCGCCGACTCACGAGAACAAGCGAGCCGACGAGCAACACGACTGCAACCGGGAGCAGCCACTGAAAAACGGCTAGAATGCCCGCGGTCGCCTGCACGCCAACGACGAGCAGAATCGCGGGCCCACAGCAGACGGTTCCCGAGAGCAACGCGGGTACCCCCGCAAGCACGCCAGCGGTGCTGTCAGCGCCGCCGCGGGCGGGCAGGCGACACGCCGCAGGACGCCGCCACGCACCGTAGGCAACCGCCAGATTCAGCCCGACGAGTACCGCCAATCCGAGACCGACGGCGGCCGTCAGCGGCGCAAAGAGGTAGTCGACGACGCCCAACTCGATGAACGCGACCGCCTCGTACTGAAACGGCCCGGTCGACTCGAACAACCGCGAAAGCGGGTCGTTGACGACGCTGAGGCCGACTTCGCCGGGCGTCACCGACCGCGCGAGGTCGCCAACGGCAACCGAGTACAGCAGGAAGTAGCCGACGGTGGTTCCGAGAAACACGGCCAATCCGTCGCGCGTCGAAACCACCCCGCGAACGGCGATGACGACGCGGCGCAGTGGGCGAACGGTCAGCCGGCGGGCGGATGTTTCAGTTGACATAGGTGGTCTCCGGATAGAAGCCGTACCACGCGAAAAACATCGCATCGAACGCGAGCACCGAGTCGAGACCGAGCGACTCAGCGGGTGCTTCCTCCCCGTCGACGCGGTAACGCCCGTTGCCGACTGCTTCGACAGTCGCACCGTCGGTTCGGTAGAGGTAGCCCGTTTCGAGCGTCGGCTCGGCGACCGCAACGAACTCCTCGCCGCCGGCCTCGCCGGTCAGCACCCGCTCGTCAAGCAGTCGCTCCTTGTTGAACGCAATCGCCGCGTCGGTCGTCCGCGCGCCGATCACGACCGCTTTCGGATGTTCTTCGTCGCTTTCGGCGAGCGGTTCGAACATCGTCCGCTCGTTTGCGTAGTAGCCCGACGCGGGGGCGTACTCGCCGTATGGGTCGTCGCCGTAGCGGCGCTGGTAGCCCGTGTTCGTCGTCAACACCTGCGTGTCGGGATACGCTGTCGCCCACTGTTCCCACGTCGTCCACGTGACGCGAAACTCCGCGAGCGAGCGGCCGGTGAGCGGCCCGTCGACGCCGGTAGCAACGACCTGTGGCCAGCGGGTGCCCGTGCCGCGGTCGTACATGAGCAGATTGCTGTTGACGAGTTGCCCCGAAACGCCGAACTCCGTCTCACCGCGTTCGAAGCCTTGGGCCGTGCCGGTCAGCGGGCAGTAGGTCACCGCGACCGGGTCGCCCGCGAGGGTGTCGTTGACGATTTCGTGCCAGACCAACACCGACTGGGGGTAGGCTTTCGCCTCGCCGTCACGGACGACGCCGAACACCGGGTCGTCGCCCGCGAGATCCGCGTTGTCAACGCTCGTGAAGTCTGGATCGTCGATGGAGGGAATGCCGTCGACACCGGGACCCCCGCTGAGCGCCGACGAGGCGAGGTGATCCTCGTCGTAGGCGAGATGGAGGCTGTCGTCGGCGAGCAGCGGATGGGGACCATCAGGGTCTTGGTTGATCGCACCGTGGCTGCTCGGTTGGTCGTCATCGGTGGTTCGGAGTCGGCCGATCATCCCCGAAAAACGGGCGCGCGAGTCGCTGAGACAGCCAGCGAACCCTACCGCACCGAGGGCTGCGCCCGTCGCAAGCACGCGGCGTCGGCTCGGGTTGCGGTCGGAACTCATACAGCGAGATGCGTGAGCCAGCCTCAAAAGGTGGACTCGCCCGTGTGCGGCGCGTACACAGCCGAATCCACGCGGTCACAGTCGCCGTTTTCGGTCCACAAACGCACTCAGCCGTCGTCACGCGAAAGCCGGTCGGCAATCGCTTGGCCCATGCTTCGTGGGTCGGGCTCGGCGATCTCGACATCGTCACCAACGCGGATGTTCCCCGGCGAGACGACCGTTGCACAGACACCACCGCGCTGCTCGCCGAGCGCGCGGGCGACACCCTCCTCGCGGGCGACCCGCTCAACGTGTGCGCACGGTGGGCGGCGGCGGGTCCCGCGGAGTTCGGCCGCACCGATTTTCACCGTCGTCTCCAGCAGGTCTTCGGGGTCGATCCCGCGGAGCACCACGTTGCGTCGGTGCCGGCCATCGAACAGGTCGATCCCGAACTGCTCGCGAATGTGCGCAAGCGCCTCGCTGGCGACGAGCGTCACTTCGCAGCCGTCGTAGGGCGCGTAGTGGCCCGTTCCGCGGAGGTACCGATCGCCAACGAGACCGCCCGAAACCGCCTCGACCGACTCGTGTGACACCATCGGCTCGCCGGCATCAAGTGCGGTAAACAGTTGGACAATCTCGGCCATTGCCCGACGTTGGCACCGGGTGTGCCTAAGGCTCACGGCCCCGAGATGCCTGCGTCATGACACACAGTAACGGGCGACCGCAGCGCCACATGCGGATGAAAAAGGCTATTTTTCGCGAACGGAAGACTGCAGTATGACCACCGTCACCGTCTGGAACGAGTTCCGCCACGAACGCGAGAGCGACGTCGTCGCCGACCTCTACCCCGATGGCATTCACGCCGTGATCGCCGAGACGCTCGAATCGGCCGGCTTCGACACCAACACCGCCACGCTCGACGAACCCGAACATGGGCTGACGGAGGCGGTGCTTGAGGAGACCGACGTGCTGACCTGGTGGGGCCACGCTGCCCACGACGAGGTGCGCGACGAGATCGTCGACCGGGTTCACGAGCACGTGCTCGACGGCATGGGCCTGCTCGTGCTGCATTCGGGACACTACTCGAAAATCTTCAAACAGCTCATGGGAACCTCCTGCTCGCTCAAATGGCGTGAAGCCGCCGAGCGCGAGCGCCTGTGGGTCGTCGAACCCGGCCACCCGATCGCCGACGGCCTCGACGAGTACATCCAACTCGAAGCAACCGAAATGTACGGCGAGCGCTTCGACATTCCCGCACCCGACACGCTCGTGTTCTCCTCGTGGTTCGAAGGCGGCGAGGTGTTTCGGTCGGGCTGTTGTTACCGCCGGGGCAACGGCCGCGTGTTCTACTTCCGGCCGGGCCACGAGACGTATCCCGTCTACCACAACGAGGATGTCCAGCAGGTGCTCGCCAACGCGGTCGCGTGGGCCGCCCCGGGCGACGGCCCCGATCCGGAGTTTGGCAACGCCGACCCGATTGAAGAGATCGATCTCAGCGACGACCGAACCGTGCACTAATCGGCTCGTCGAAAACACCGCCGCCCGGCGTGTCAGCTAAATGGGCTCGGTGCCTACCGTCGTCAATGAGTGCAGACGACGGCGACGACGCGGGCAAGCAGGCTGGGATGCGACTCATGGCCGCGCTTGGCGGCTTTGCACTGCTCATTTTCGTGCTCGGTATTGTCGGTATCTACGCCATTAGCTACGGATTCTGAGCGGCGGGTGCGGTTCGGGGTCGTCGACGACGACTCAGGATGTCGGTTCCGGCCCGATTCGACCGATTACGACTCGGAACCGTAGGTTTTGCCGTCGCGCGCGTCAGCGGTTTTTCGCCGAATTGCGGCCGACGCTTGGGCGGCATCGTAGCCAAAAAACACGTCGTTCGCGTAGACGTCAGCGACTTCCGCCGCGTGAATCAGGTTGTCGACGTCGACGTCGACCGCGTAGAGTTCGATCGAAAACGGCGTGTCGGGGTCGTCGCCGTCGGGCGCGTAATCGCCGCCGAGCGCGCTCCGAAAGCCGCGCGCAATCGTTTCGAGCCAGTAGGTCGTCCCGTAGTCGAGATCGTAGAGTGGAACCACAAACTCGTCGACGTATTCGGCGAGGGCGTCGATATCGAGGCCCGCACGCTCAAACAGATGGCCCGGATACGGGTCGGGATACAGCGTGAGATACGTTTTGCCGGGAATCCGCTCGCTCGCGTCGGCGACGAACGCGGTGATGACCGAGGCGCGCCATGCGTTCCAGTCGTCGAACGCGCTGTCGGCAAACCGCTGCTCACAGCGGTCGCAGTGGCAGTATCCCTCGCGCGGAAAGCCCACATCGTCGAGGCGAACGTCGTCGTTTTCGGCCGCACAGTCGGCAACGATGTCGAGCAGTCCCTCGCGGTAAGCGTCGTGGGTCGGACAGATGTAGGCCCAATCGAAGTAGGTTCGGTCGCGGGTCGCCTGTCGGCCCTCCGCGTCGACCGGAATCAGTTCGGGATTGTCGCTCGCGGCGGCGTTGTCGCCGAAACACGAAATCATGTTCACCGCGTTCGAAATTGGATCGGCCGGCCGGCCCGAGACGTCTTTGACCTCGTAAAACGCCCGGTCGAACTCGGGCCAGTCGACCTCCGGAACGTTTCGCGTGACGACACCGTACATACACCGCGTTGGCGACGGCCGTGGGTAAGTGGTTCGTTCACGGCTGGACGGTGAGCGGCCAAAAAATCGAGACGGTAGATGGCGGGCGATACAAACGCGGTGTCCGCGCGGTCTACTCGTCGACGCTGACTTCGACGGGTTCGGTTTCACCCGAGAAGAGCACGTACGCGAGCACGACAACGACGAGGACACCGAGCAGTTTCACTTTCGTGGACATGAATGGATAGATGGCCGGGTGCGTAATAGTTCTTTCTTGGCCGGATCCGTCGAAAGGCGAGCAGGAACCGTGGGTCGACCCGAGCTCCCGGTTACCGCGTCGGTTCGATGTGGTCGGCCAGCGCGTCGCGGATGATCGTGCCACAGTAGGTACACCGAACGCCCTCGTCGACGACGGTGAAGTTGGTTTTGACCGGCTCGTTGCCGTTGGTGATGCAGTTGTGGTTCGGACACGACAGCAATCCGACGACGGTTTCGGGGCGGTCGACGCGGTTCTTCTGGACCACCTCGAACTCGCGGATGATGTTGATCGTCGCCTCCGGGGCGATAAGCGAAATAACGTCGACTTCGGACTGGCTGAGTTCGCGGTTTTCGACCTTCACCACGTCTTTGCGACCGAGCCGGTCGCTCGGCACGTTCATCCCAACCGAGACGCTGAGGCCCGCCGAGCCGTCGATGCCGAGAATCGAAAGCACGTTGAGCGCTTGCCCGCCGGTGACGTGGTCGATGACGGTTCCGTCGCGGATTTTGGCGACCCGCAACTCGTGTTCGCTCATTGGCCCACCTCCACGTTCGACAGGAGATAATCGAGCAACGCCATCCGAACCGGCACGCCATTGTGTGACTGCTCGAAGTATGCCGCGTACGGCGTGCCGTCGACATCGGGTGCGATTTCGTCGACGCGCGGCAGCGGGTGCATCACGGTGAGGTCGTCGCTGGCGGCCGACAGCGTCTCGAGGTCGATCTGGTACTGGCCGGCGACCTTCTGGTACTCGGTCTCGTCGGGGAACCGCTCGCGTTGAATCCGGGTGACGTACAGCACATCGAGTTCGGGTAACACCGATTCGAGCGCCGTGTGCTCGCGCACCTGTGCGCCCGCCTGATGGAGGTCGAACCGGACGTTGCGGGGGAGCCGGAGGCTTTCGGGGCTGATGAAGTGCTGGCGGGCGTCGAAGTTGGTCAGCGCGTCAGCCAACGAGTGAACCGTCCGCCCGTATTTGAGATCGCCCATAATACCGATCGAGAGGCCGTCGAGGCCGACGTTTTCGCGGATCGTGTACAGATCGAGCAGCGTCTGGCTCGGGTGTTGGCCCGCGCCGTCGCCCGCGTTGATGACGGGCACGTCGACGAACTCGGCGGCCATTTTCGCCGCGCCCTCGCTGGGATGCCGAAGCACGATCGCATCGGCGTAGCCCTCGACAACCCGAACGGTGTCGGCGAGGCTCTCGCCTTTTTTCACCGAGGAGGACTCGACGGTTCCCATGTCGGTCGTGGTGCCGCCGAGGCGTTTGATCGCGGTGTCGAAGCTCATTTTGGTGCGGGTGCTCGGCTCGAAAAAACAGAGGGCAAGAACGGCCCGGCCGTACCGCTCGCTCCACGCTGCCGGGTCGTCGTCGATCTCGGCTGCGCGGTCGAGCACCGCCTCGATGTCCGCCCGCGAGAGCTGAGTCGCGGTGATGAGGTGGTCCTGACGCATTGGTAGAGAGGGGTTCGGCTACGCTCTTGAATCCCGCGGGTTGGCCCGCTCGGCACCACCGAACTGTGTGGTCGCGCTCGCAGCGACAACGACTTTTTGCGACTCGCCCACCAACCACGAGTATGTCACAGATCGATGCCGACACGCTGCTGCCGAACAGCCGGGTCAAACAGGCCGTCGCCGCGGGCGACGTGACCCAACTCACCCGTGGAAAAGCGTACGCCGAGGCGGGTGATACGTTCGAACTCGACGGCCAGCGGTTCGTCGTCAGCGGGGTCGACGAACTGACACTCGGCGAGTTCACTGACGAGGACGCCCAGCGCGAGGGCTCGGCGGATCTGGATGCCTACAAAGAACGGATGATCCGGGTTCACGGCGGCAACTTCGAGTGGGACAACGAGAGCGACGTGGTTCGACACCGGTTCGAACCTGCCGAGTGAGTCAACAGCGGCAGGATCGTGAAGTTATTTGTCGTTCATCCGCCGCTCGCGGCTCCGATTGGTCCGTAAATCCCGCCGGAGTCCACGCATGACGTAGCCAACCGGGACGACAACGAGAGTCGCCACAGCGAGGCCGACGACAACGATCAACGGTGGCAACACCGACTGAATGCCGCCAACGGTGATTCCGTCCTGGAGCAACTGCTGTGCGGCCGCCATATCGGTTGTAAAAACGACGAGTGCCATGACAAACGCATAGACGACGAGTATCGTGAGCAGTATCCGGAACGGCCGCGTAATCAGCCGTTTGGTATGATAGCTGAACGATTTTGCAGCGACATCAGGGTGTTTGATCGCCTGTCGATACATCCGCCGGCGGCGTTTCTCACCAGAAGACATGCGTAAAACTCTGCAGTCTCTGACATATAGTTATCTCCGAGAAGCTCGGACGGCTCGAGAGCACAGGCCGGCCGTCGTCATCTACCGTTAGTGGTGTCTCGTGAGGAGTGTCGGACATCATCGGTCATGGCATCGATACCATCGGAGCCGCTACGTCGTCGCCGACAGTACGAGCGACTGTCCGCCTGTCGATACCGCCCGCACTCAGTCGTCAGCGGCCGCACCGTCGACACCGCTGGTGGCCGCGTCGTTCTCGATGCTCGGCGGATACACGCCGCGGCGGAGTGTGAGGTCCGACTGCGGGCGCGCCATACAGGTCAGCGCGTAGTCCTCGCGTTCGGCGTCGGTGAAGCCGCGGGCAGCCGGTTGAGTGACCTCGCCCTCGACGATTTCGGCCGAACAGGCCAGACACATGCCGACGCGACAGGAGTACTCTTGGGCGATTCCCTCCTCCAAACACGCCTTGAGGATGGTCTGTTTGTCAGAGATGGAAATCGTCTCGCCGGTTCCCAGAAACTCGACGGTGTACTCGGTCATACTGCGAGCGTTCGACGACCGTGCGCAAAACTCTTGTTATGGATTGGCTCGGCGAGGGGTGGCGACAACGAATGCGGAATCGACTCGCGTCGCCAGCAGCACCGAGAACTGATCCGCAACGACTAACCCGCAACCGACCCCCATAATGGCCAATGAGCATGAAAGCGACCGCCCGTGCCCACCCGATTCAGGGACTCATCAAGTACCACGGGATGCGCGACCCCCAGCGACGCCTGCCGTACCACGACTCGATCAGCGTCTGTACCGCGCCCACGAACACGACGACGACCGTCGAGTGGCTCACCGATGTCGACGCCGAAGACGGGAACCAAGACACCTATCTGATCGACAGCGAGGAGGTCGACGGCCGGGCAGCCGAACGCATCCAGTTGGTCGTCAACCACGTTCGAGATCTCGCAGGGTTCGACCACGCCGTTCACTTCGAAAGCGAAAACTCCTTTCCGTCGAACATCGGCTTCGGCTCGTCGTCATCGGGCTTTGCGGCGGCCGCACTCGCGCTCGTCGAGGCCGCCGACCTCGACATGACGCTGCCCGAAGTTTCGACGGTCGCCCGCCGCGGGTCGTCGTCGGCCGCCCGCGCCGTAACGGGTGCGTTTTCGCATCTGTACGCGGGGATGAACGACGAGGACTGTCGCTCGTACCGAATCGGCTCCGCACTTGTGGACGACCTGAAAATCGTCGCCGCCCACGTGCCGTCGTACAAGGAAACCGAGGCGGCCCACAGGGAAGCCGCCGAGAGCCACATGTTTCAGGCGCGGATGGCACACATTCCGACCCAGATTGCGGATATGCGCGATGCGCTCCGCCGCGCGGATTTCGATGACGTGTTCGAACTCGCCGAACACGACTCGCTCTCGCTGACGGCGACGACCATGACTGGACCGGCCGGGTGGGTGTACTGGCAACCCGAAACGATTGCGGTGTTCAACGCAGTTCGCGAACTCCGCGACGACGGCGTCGACGTCTACTTTTCGACCGACACGGGCGCGAGCGTCTACGTGAATACGCGCGAAGAGTACGTCGACCGCGTCGAATCCCGAATTGCAGAAATCGGCGTCGACACCGACGTCTGGGAGGTCGGCGGTCCCGCTCACGTGCTCGCCGGAGACTCCGCGCTCTTTTGAGCGAGAGAAAGTCGACAGCGACACCGCGCCGAGGGATGTTCGCGGATCGGACTGAGACAGTCATCCGACGACACTTTCATTCGGCTGACGGCCCTACCCGTCGTATGCACGTTGTCGTCTTGGGCGCAGGCTACGCTGGCGTCACGCTCACCCGCAAACTCGAACAGTCGCTGCCGCCCGAGGTGACACTCACGCTCGTCGACGAAGCCGACCAGCATCTCGTCCAACACGAAGTCCACCGTGTGATACGACGGCCCTCAGTTACCGATTCGATTCAGGTTCCACTCGACTCGCTGTTCGACCGGTGCGACGTCGTGGCCGCTCGGGTCGAACACGTCGACACCGACACCAACGAGGTCGAACTCGATACGGGTGAGACAATCACGTACGACTACGGCGCACTCTGTCTGGGGGCGGAGACCGCCTTCTACGACCTGCCGGGCGTCGCCGAACACGGTCTGCCGCTCAAGTCTGTCGCCGACGCCGAGGAAATCCGCACGCGAGCGATCGACGTGATCGAGTCGGGAGCCGACGCGCAGTTCGTTGTCGGAGGCGCGGGGCTGTCGGGCGTCCAGGTTGCCGGCGAACTGGCGACGCTCGCCGCCGAAGCCGACGCGAGCGACCGGATCGACATCGTGTTGCTCGAACAGCTCGACTCGGTCGCCCCGGCGTTCCCCTCGGCGTTTCAGGACGCCGTTGCCGACGCGCTGGCCGACCGCGGCGTCGACCTTCGCACTGAAACGAGCGTCGTGCACGCGACGGAATCAACGATCGAAACCGAGCGACACGGTGCGAAGACCACCGTCGACGCCGATCTGTTCGTCTGGACCGGTGGCATTGCCGGCAGCGACGTGATGGGCGGCGACCGACCGGTCGTCCGCAATGACCTCCGGCTGACGCCCACGACGTTCGCGCTGGGGGATGCTGCCCGCATTGTCGACGCCGATGGCGCGGCCGTCCCCGCCAGCGCGTCGGCGGCGATTCGGGCGGCCAAACCGGCCGCGACAAACATCACCAGGCTCATCGAGTGGGAGTTGGCGAGGGCTGGCGGGTTGGAGCCACGACTGACGCCGTTTCGGTTCGACGTGCCGGGCTGGATCGTCTCGGTCGGCGACGGCGCGGTCGCACAGGTTGGCGAAAGCGTCGTCACCGGCGCGGCCGCAAAAGGCCTCAAAGCGAGCGTTGGCGCGGGCTATCTGAGTTCGATTCGAGCGATCAGAAAGGCGACCGAACTGGTCGGCGAAGAACTCGGCGCGTGACGACAGCCGAACGGTTGTGCGTGACGAGAAAATCGTCGCTCAAACGAGTCAGACGGAGTAGTAGTACTCGCCGGCGCGTTTCTGCTGGCTGTCCTTCTGACTGCCGGGCTTGTTGATTCGTGGGCGACCCGTCCGCTCGTCACGGCGGAATGTGATGTCGAGGTCGGCCAGAAAGTCGTTCATGCCCGCGCGCATCTCCTGTGGCACCGAGGCGTGACCCCGCTGGGCGGGTTCGCCATCGAACACCATCAGCCGATCGGCGAGCAGGTCAATCATGTAGATGTCGTGGTCGATGACGAGCACGGTCGCATCGTGGTTTTCGGCGTACCGCCGGATGGCGGTCGTCGCCTGCACCCGTTGTTCAACATCGAGGTGCGCGGAGGGCTCGTCGAGGACGTAGAGATCCGATTCGTCCGACAGACAGGCCGCGATGGCGACCCGCTGGCGCTCACCACCCGAGAGATCGGTCAGCTGTTGCTCCATAATCCGGTTGAGTTGGAGCGGGTTGGCGACCTCCGTATTCCAGTAGGAACTGCCGAACTTGTCGGTGATCGACGCCAGAAAGCTGTCGACCCGCATCGGTTGGTCGATGTCGATGTACTGCGGTTTGTACGAGATGTCGAGGTTGAAATCGAGACTGCCCTCGTCGGGTTCGATCGACCCCGCGAACAGCTTCGCGAGCGTCGATTTGCCGATGCCGTTCGGGCCAACGACACCCAGCACCTCACCCTCGTAGATGGTACCGCTGTCGACCGACAGCGAGAACTCACCGTCACCGTAGGATTTCGAGAGGTCGGGGTACTCGACCAAGGGTTGGCCCCGCACGGTCTCGCGGGGGGCGTGTTCCTCGAACGTGATCGAATCCGGGCGGATCCGCATGTTTTCGTTGGTGAGATACCCCGTGAGATACTCGTTGATCCCGTTGCGAACCGATTTGGGCGGCGTAATGACACCGAATGCGCCGGGCTCGCCGTAGCCGACATGGAGCGTGTCGGCCAGCAAGTCAAGAATTGCGAGGTCGTGTTCGACGACGAGCATCGATCGGTCGCGGTCGTCGTCCTCGGCGAGCTCTTGAATCAGTCGCGCAACGACCATCCGCTGGCCGATGTCGAGATACGGCGTGATCTCGTCGAGAAAGTAGAAGTCGGCGTCGCGGGCGAGACAGGCCGCGATGGCGACCCGCTGGAGTTCGCCACCGGAAATCGAGTCGATCGACTGATCCATCACCGGACGAATGCTGAGTCGATCGATCAATGAGTCAAGCGCGCCCCGTTCGTCAGTTCGTTCGAGCAGCGCGCGCGTGTTGCCGTCGAACTGCGAGGGAATCTGATCGACGTACTGCGGTTTGCGCGAGATGGTGATCTCGCCGTCGATCAGTCGCGTGATGAACTGCTGGAGTTCCGATCCACGGTACCGATCAAGCACCGGTTGCCAGTCGGCTTCGGTTTCATACTCGCCGAGATTCGGAATGATTTCGCCGGCGAGCGCTTTGACGGCCGTCGATTTGCCAATACCGTTCGGACCGAGAATGCCGGCGACGCTGCCGGCTTCGGGCACGGGAAGTCCGTAGAGTGCGAAGGCGTTTTCGCCGTAGCGGTGGGTTGGGTCTTCGGTGAGTTCCTGTGGCAGGTTGATGATCTCGATGGCATCGAACGGACATTTGTCGACGCAGATGCCACAGGTTTCGCCGAGACAGATCTCCTCGGAGATGCGGATCTGCTCTGGGTCGCCCTCCTCGGTATCCTCGCCACGGACGGTGATACACTCCTTGCCCGTGCGGTTTGGCGGGCAAAAGTTCGCACACTCGTAGTTACAGCGGTCGGGTTGACAGCGGTCGAGGTCGACGACCGCGATACTGTCATCGGCCATCTACAGCGTCACCGCCGACGAGAGCAACAGCGCGTAGGTAATGAACCACAGACAGAACGTCATGAAGCTGACAAACAGGTTGTCTTTGATGCCGAACTCGCTCACGTCGACGCCGACGAGTTTGAAAATCGGGAACTGGATGAAAATAAAGCCGGCCATGATGAGCACCGCCAGCGTGTCGCCCGCGGCTTCCGGCGTCGTCCCCACAAAGAACGCCGAGGCGAGCGCCGCAGCAATCCCGGCAAAACAGGAGATGGTGGTGACTGTCACCCCACGCATATGATCCGAGAGCCCGGCTGTCGTTTCGGTAGCCATACCACACTGTCGGTGAGCCGCCATCAAAAGAAGTTCGTTTGCGAGCCGACTGCTGGCGCGGGTCGACAGCGTCACAGACGCGTCGCGTTAAGTTTTATATCGCTGTCGACCCAGACACAGGTAATGGCAGGAACAGACGACGAACAACTTATCGATCTGCCACCGAGCGCAAAGCTGGTGTTCAAAGTGCTCGAGTACAACGGCACGCTGACACAGAAGGGAATTGTTGAAGAATCCATGCTCTCGGCGCGAACGGTGCGCTACGCGCTCGAACGCCTCGAACGGATCGGCGTCGTCGACGAAGACGTCTACTTTGCGGATGCCAGACAGAACATCTACGAGCTCACGCCGAAAGCCGACCTCGCGCTCGAAAACAGCGAGGCCTACGCCGACTAGGCGGACGACAACGACGCACGAGCGTTGGTTCGTCGAGTGGCGGCGAATCCGTCGGCGACGCAGTATGTTCCGGCCAACTACTCCGCGTCCTCGGCCGACACTACTCCACGTCCTCGGCCGACACCTGTTTGGTGAGCGTGTACGCGTTGAACGCGGTCAACAACAACGTGACGCCGAGTGCCGTCGCGGCCGCAAAGACGAACGCCAACAGAATGAACCAGAGTTCGGGACCGAAAACGGGGTAGCTTCGCCCGTCGGCGACCGGCCCGAGCAACTCAAACACGCGGACAACGTAGGCCAGTGTCGCAACCGCGAGCCCAACGAACACGCCAACTGTTGCATTGCGCTTGACCGAAAGCGCCTCCACCATCGTCGACGCCGGGGGGCGGTCTGGAACGTCGTCTGTCACAGCCTCGGCTACGGGACAGCGAATAAAAGCCGTGTCGACTCCGCGGAGCCAGCCGAGAGAGCGACATCGAATCACACCCATCAGTGAGCCGATACGCTGATACTGGTCGATTCTGATTGACGGATATGGACGGCTGGAGAGGACAGGTTGCAAATGCGTCGGTGCTCGTCGCACTGTTGGGGCTTGTGTTCGTCGTCAGCGGCGTCACGCTGTGGTATACGGAGTTTGTGACGACCGCCGAGTCGACCGTGGAACTGCTGTATTTGCTGGTCATGCACGTGTTGTTCGG